>JAAFHE010000653.1 GCA_013298265.1 Lysobacterales bacterium
TAGCCGCACCATAGGCGGCCCGCAAGCGCCGTGAAGAAGAACAGGGAGATGCCGGCGAGAATCAGCAGCAGCGCGAGAAACACGAAATCCTGCGGCCAGAACGCCAGCCCGAACACGTAGAAGCGCCGCGCCGGCAGATCGAACAGCACCGCCTGGCGCCCGCTCCATTCCAGCCACGGGAAGCCGTAGTAGATGCCCAGCAGGACAAACACCGCGACGCGCCGCAAGGTGTTGAAACGCCCCTCGATGTCACGCGGATAGACCTTGCCTTCGGCCTGATACAGCGCCGATGGGGCTGATTCCTTGAGCTGCAGCGGGATCGAACGCTTCATGGCTGGTCACGCTTGCGGTTGAAGCGGCTACCTGGCCGCAGCAGCAGCCAGGTGAACGCGCTCGAGCTCGCGGTTGCCGTCCAGAAGGCAAAAAATCCCAAGGTATAACCCCATTCACGTCCCAGCTCCAGGCCGGGAAAGGTGATGTCACGCCAGTCCAGCGGATCCACCAGGGCGAAGAAGACGGTCGTGCACACGCCGGCAGCGAAGAAGCTGGGCCACAGGATTGCGCCGAGGCGCTGCAACAGCGGCCGCGGCGCGGGGTCCTCCTGCGCTGAACCGGGAAGGTTCATGGCGTCTTGCCGGTCGAGCGGCTGTAGACCCAGGCAGCAACCACCCGGGCCCGTGCCGGCCCCAGCAGGGCCGCGTGCGCCGGCATATTGCCGTTGCGGCCCTTGAGCAGGGTCTCGCGGATCGTTGCCGCATCGCCACCGTAGAGCCAATAGGCGTCCGTGAGGTCCGGCGCGCCCATCAGCACATTGCCCTTGCCGTCGGCGCCGTGGCAGGCGGCGCAGAGGCCGCTGAAATGCGTTGCGCCGGCGGCAACCTGGGTCGCATCGGCGGCCTGTCCCGAAAGGCTGCGTACATACGCGACGGTCGCGTCGATCTGACTGTCGCCACCCAGGGCCGCGGCAAGCGCCGGCATCACGGCCTGGCGGCCGTTCATCACCGATGTGAGCACGTCCTCGGGCTTGCCGCCCCAGTGCCAGATGCTGTCGGTCAGATCCGGAAAGCCGCGTGCACCGCGCGCATCCGAGCCATGGCAGGCGGCGCAGTTGTTGGCGAAGATGGATTGGCCCAGGCGCAGTGCGTCCGCATCCTTGGCCAGTTCTTCGAGCGGGCGCTGCGCATACGGCGCAAACGTCGCGGCGATGCGCGCGTCGCCGGTCGCCTTGTCGACATCGTGCGCGCGTGCGGAGGTCCAGCCGCCGCTGCCGGCCCAGGCGCCCAGGCCTGGGTAGTAGATGAGATAGCCGATCGCGAACACGATCGTCAGGTAGAACAGGTTCAGCCACCAGCGCGGCAGCGGCTTGTTGTATTCGGTGAGATCGCCATCCCACCAGTGACTGGTGTCCTCCGGCCCCGGATCACCGGGCCGGCGCTTGCCGGTCCACCACAACAGCCAGACGCAACCGGCCAGGTTGAGTGCGACCAGGGTGATGACGTACCACGACCATCCGTTGCTCATGGGCGTTGCTCCGGCAGGTCATTGGACAGCGGCAGCCGCGCGGCCGCCTCGAAATCCTCGCGCCGGCGCCCGCTCCAGGCCCACGCCCAGCCGCCCAGGAACAACACCAGCAACACACCGGTGACGACACCGGACAGGACACCTGCATTCATGGCTTGGCTCCATTGGTAGCGGTGCCGGGCGCATGCCGGCCCAGACCCTGCAGATAGGCAACAACTGCATCGAGCTCGCTCTTGCCCGCCAGATCGGCCGTCACCGCGGCGATGTCCTCGTCGCTGTACGGATCGCCCAGCCGGCGCAGCGTGCGCAATTTGTCCTGCATGAATGCCGCATCCAGCGGTGCGGAAGCCAGCCAGGAATAGGCCGGCATGTTCGATTCGGGCACGACGCTGCGCGGATCGTTCAGATGCGTGCGATGCCAGTCGTCCGAATAACGGCCGCCGACACGGGCCAGATCCGGACCGGTGCGCTTGCTGCCCCACTGGAACGGCCTGTCATAGACCGATTCACCGGCGACGGAATAGTGGCCATAGCGTTCGGTCTCGAAACGCAGCGTGCGGATCATCTGCGAGTGGCAGTTGTAGCAGCCTTCGCGGACGTAGACGTCGCGTCCCGCCAGCTGCAGGGGCGGGTAGGGCTTCACACCGGGCAGCGGTTCTATGGTCTCCGCCTGGTACATCAGCGGCACGATTTCGGCCAGGCCGCCGAAGCTGATCGCGACGGCGATCAGCACGGCCATGGCCGCGACGTTCTTTTCAACGCGAGCGTGGGCATGTTCGTTCATGGCGTTCTCTCAGGTGGCCGCTGCGGTTGCCGGCGGCAGTACCGCCGCGTCCGGGCCGGGCGATGCCAGGCGCCAGGTGCGCCACACGTTCCAGCTCATCACGCCCATGCCGGTCAGTACGAGCAGTCCGCCGGCCAGGCGTATCAGGTAGTAGGGATAAGTGGCATTGAGCGATTCGACGAAGGTGTAGGTCAGGGTTCCGTCGGCGTTGGCCGCGCGCCACATCAGCCCCTGCATCACGCCGGCAATCCACATGGCGGCGATGTAGAGCACCACGCCGATCGTATGAATCCAGAAATGCACATCGATCAGCCGTACCGACCACATCTGCTGCAGGCCGAGCAGGCGGGGTAGCATGGCGTAGATCGAACCCAGGCTGATCATCGCGACCCAGCCCAGCGCGCCGGCGTGAACGTGGCCTACGGTCCAGTCGGTGTAGTGACTCAGCGAGTTGACCGTCTTGATCGACATCATCGGCCCCTCGAAGGTGGCGATCATGTAGAACGACAGCGCGACGATCAGGAACTTGATGATCGGATCGGTGCGCAGCTTGTGCCACACGCCCGACAGCGTCATCACGCCGTTGATCGCACCACCCCAGGACGGCGCCAGCAGCACCAGTGAGAACACCATGCCCAGCGACTGCGCCCAGTCCGGCAGCGCGGTGTATTGCAGGTGATGCGGGCCGGCCCACATGTAGATCGCGATCAGCGCCCAGAAGTGGACGATGGAAAGACGGTAGGAATACACCGGCCTACCGGCCTGCTTGGGCACGAAGTAATACATCATGCCGAGAAAGCCGGCGGTGAGGAAAAAGCCCACCGCGTTGTGGCCGTAC
>JAAFHE010000654.1 GCA_013298265.1 Lysobacterales bacterium
TGAGGGCTGGGCACTGGTTCCGTTCCGCTTCAGCCTCAACGAACTGTAACTTCCACCGTTTCACTTAATTCAAGGGTAGCGTCATGTTCCAAGACACTTCGACCCCGGCGGGGTCTGTTCCTCCGGCGGCTGACGCGGCGGTTGCTGCTGCGCCGACGCTCGGCACCAACAGCAATGCCGCAGCCCTGAAAGAAATGGGCTTCAGCCACCTGATCCAGAACTACAACCCGACCAATCCGAACTTCGATCTGCTTGGCGCCATTGTCTTCGTGACGCTGTGCATTTTCTCGGTTCTCTCGGTCTACTGGATCATCCTGAACATGATCCGCAATACGGCGATTCGCAGCCGTATGGCCACGGTGATGCGCACCTTCTGGGAGACGCCGTCGGCTCAGGAAGCGATCCGCTTCATGGAAGAGCAGCCGGCATCGGAACCGTTCTCCAAGATCGCCTTGGACTGCGCTTCTGCCGCCGCCCACCATCAGCGCCACGAAGGCAGCCGCCTTGTTGAAGCGCTGAACCGCTCCGAGTTCATTGATCGTGCGTTGCGCCAGGCTGTTGCCCGCGAAAGCGGTCGTCTCGAAGGCGGTCTTACGGTGCTCGCGACGGTCGGTTCGACCGGTCCGTTCGTCGGTCTGCTCGGTACGGTGTGGGGTATCTATCACGCACTGATCCGCATCTCCGCATCGGGTGACGCGTCGATGTCCGCGGTGGCTGGTCCGGTCGGTGAAGCGCTGATCATGACCGCCTTCGGTCTGCTCGTCGCGATCCCGGCGGTGCTCGCGTACAACTTCTTCGTGCGCTCCAATCGCGTGATCCTGGCGCGCTTCGACGAATTTGCCCACGACCTGCATGACTTCTTTGCCACCGGTTCGCGCGTCGAAGCGGGTGCCGCTCCTGCACCGGCCCGTCCCGCAGCGCCGGCGGCTCCTGCTGCGAGGAAGTAAGCCATGGCATTCAGTTCAGGTGGTGGCGGCAGCGGCGGCGCGCCGATGGCCGAAATCAACGTCACGCCGCTGGTCGACGTGATGCTGGTGCTGCTGATCATCTTCATGATCACGGCACCGATGATGCAGCACCGCATTCGTATCGACCTGCCGCAAGCCTCGATGATCACGAATCCTGAGGCTCCACCGGAGCCGATCGATCTGGCCATCAAGGAAGACGGCACGCTGTACTGGAACGATAGCCAGATCAGCGACCTGGAACTCAAGGCCCAGCTCGCGGTGAGTGCGCAGAAGACGATCCAGCCGGAACTGCAGATTCGCGCCGAGAAGAGCACCCGCTACGAAATCGTGGCGAAGGTGATGGCTGACGCGAAGAACCAGGGCATGGTCAAGATTGGTTTTGTGACTACGCCGGCTGCACGCGGTAGTCAGTAAGTCAGATACGCTCGCTAACGCTACCCTGCCGGTGCGAGCCGGATAAACGCCTCGGGAAACCGGGGCGTTTTTTTATTGATGGGCTCAGCTGTCTGTCGAACGCGCAGCCGATGCAACACCCCAGCATGACCAACGGCTGGCCGGATTCATCGGCGGCGCTATTCTGGAACCGCCCACTCGAGGCGAATCCGGAGTACTCCGCATGTCCGCGATCACTGTGCGCTCAACCGAACGCCCGATGGCTGAAATCAACATCACGCCGCTGATCGACGTGATGCTCGCACTGCTCCTGATCTTCATGATTTCCGCGCCGCTGCTGACCGGCAATATCGCGTTGCCGCTGTCCCGAGGTAAGGACACGGCCGTAACGCGCACGGTCGAGCTGCGCATCGGTGCGGATGGCCAGGTCCTCTACAACGACGCCGCGCTGAGCCCTGTCGAACTCGAGGCACAACTGCTGAACTGGGCTGGTCAGGGCGACAAAAAGCCAATCCTGCAGCTACGCCCCGACAAGGCGACGGCCCACCAGTACCTCATCGATGTACTGTCGCTGGCGCGCCAGACGGGTATCGACGGGATCTCAATCGAAACGCCGCGGTAGACCGGCACGACGAAGGAATGATGCGAGCGCGTCCGAATGGTTGCACTCGCTTCATAACGCTGCACGGCGGACGCGGTTCGTAGTGAACACGAGTGCGTGTCAGTTCCCGGTGCGCGGCTGCAGGACACGCAGATAGTTGCGCACCGTCGGCGCAAGACCGTCGTAGAGCGCCTCGCCGATCAGCGCGTGGCCTATGGATACTTCGGCGAGAAACGGTATCGCGTCGATCAGGCAACCGAGGTTGGCCTGGCTCAGGTCGTGGCCGGCGTTGACGCCGAGACCGGCGGCGCGTGCCGCCTCGGCCGTCTCCACACAACGCGCCAGTGCTTCCGCCGCGCTACCCGCGGCGTACGCCTTGGCAAATGGGCCGGTATAGATTTCAACCCGGTCGGCACCGAGGTCGGCCGCACGCGACATATCCGTGGCCCCGGCATCGACGAACAGGCTTACGCGTGCGCCCAATGCGCGCAGCTCGGCGATCACCGGCCGCAGCGCCGCAGCGTCGGAGGCCAGATCGAAGCCATGATCGGACGTGATCTGGGAGTCGCCGTCGGGGACCAGCGTGACCTGTTCGGGAAGAACTTCGCGCACCAAGGCGATCAGCCCGGGGTAGTCGCCGCGCGCGGGCGCAAACGCGTTGCCCTCGATATTGAACTCGACGCGACGCCCGATGCGCGCACTCAATTCACGCACGTCGCCCGGGCGTACATGTCGCTGATCCGGGCGCGGATGTACGGTGATTCCACCGGCGCCGGCGGCGATCACGCAATCGCTGGCGTCCCCGATGTCGGGCTCCTGCTCGCCGCGGGAATTTCGCAACACGGCTATTTTGTTCAAATTGACACTAAGTACCGTCATCCTTGGTTTCCTTTTCGGGTTCCACGTGGGGCGAGGGCGTGAACCGAGGCCGCTCGAATCGCTGCGGCAGCGGTTCGATCTGCGCCGGTGCGGCCGTCGGGGCCGGACGCACGTTGGCGGGCGGACCGACGCGGCTCGACGGCACGGATACGGGGAGGGGCGAGGACGATTGACCCGCGCTTGCCGCGGCCGCCGAAGCACCTTTCGGGCGCACCATGGCGGCTCCCGGAGG
>JAAFHE010000656.1 GCA_013298265.1 Lysobacterales bacterium
CGTGCGTGGCATCGACGCGCAGACGTTCGCGCCCGGTGCGGTGACGCGCGGACTGCAGCAGGAATGGCGCGCGCTCGGCCTGATGGAGCTGGCCGATGGCTAAGCGCAGCCGCAAGACTGCGGCCAGGCCGGCTGCAAAAAAAGGCGGTGTTGTGGCGCGCGTATTCGGCTGGCTGCTGCTGATCGGTCTGGCTGCGGCGGGATGGTTCGCGTGGCAGGATGCGGACCACTTTGCCGATGTGCCGCTGCGCGTCGGCGCACCGGTCGTGCTGGACGTACCGGCCGGTGCGTCGTTCGCGGCGATACGTCGCCAGATCCGCGAGGCTGGCCTTAGTGATGCGCACGATTTGTACTGGCGTGCCCTCGCGCAGCGCATGGATGTGGCCACGCGGCTCAAGGCCGGCGAGTACGCTGTACCGGTCGGTACGACGCCGCGCGAGCTGCTGCGGCGCATGGCGGCCGGCGACGTGATCCAGCGTCGTTTTACGATTGTGGAAGGATGGACGTTTCGCCAGTTGCGCGCCGAACTGGCGAACGCAGCCGGCGTGCGCCAGACCCTGACGACCCGCTCCGACAGCGAGATCATGCGCGAACTTGGCGCTGGCGCGGACCATCCCGAAGGTCGTTTCCTGCCGGAAACCTATACCTGGACACGCGGCGACAGCGACCTGGATCTGCTGCGCCGCGCGCATCAGGCGATGACCCGCGCACTGGCCGAAACCTGGGCCGGGCGTGCGCCGGATCTGCCGTTGGAGTCGCCGTACCAGGCGTTGATCCTGGCCTCGATCGTCGAGCGCGAAACCGGCAAGGCAGCCGAGCGCCCGGCGATCGCCGGGGTATTCGCACGGCGCCTGCGCCTGGGCATGAAGCTGCAGACCGACCCGACCGTGATCTACGGCCTGGGGGCGGGCTTCGACGGCAACCTGCGCCGGCGCGACCTCGAAACCGATACGCCGTACAACACGTATACGCGTACCGGCCTGCCGCCGTCGCCCATCGCGTTGCCGGGGCTTGCCGCACTCCAGGCCGCGGTGCATCCGGACCCGGGCGACGCGCTTTACTTCGTCGCGCGCGGCGATGGTTCGCACGAGTTCAGCCCCAGCCTCGATGCACACAATCGTGCCGTCGCACGCTACCAGCTGCGGCGTACGCCATGAGCCGGATCCCGGGGGTGAACGCATGAACGGTGCCGACTGGAATCGTCCACTCTGGGACAATGTTCTGGAACGTCGTCGCCGCGGAGCCATGCCGCATGCCTTGCTGCTGGGCGGTCCGGCTGGCCTCGGCAAACGCGCCTTCGCCGCCGGCCTGGCGGCTTTGCTGTTGTGCGAAAAGCCGGCCGATGCGGCCTGCGGGACCTGTCGCAGTTGCCTTCTGGTTGCCGCGGGCAGTCATCCGGACCGTGTCGAGATCAACCTGGAGCTGCGCGACGATGGCAAGACCCCGCGCAGCGAAATCGTGGTGGACCAGATCCGCGTCCTGTCGCAGCGCCTGTCGATGACCGCACAGTTCGGTGGTCATCAGGTTGCGCTGATCGATCCGGCCGATCTCATGAACAACGCGGCGGCGAACGCGTTGCTCAAGACCCTTGAGGAGCCTGGTCCCGGCACCGTAATGCTGCTGATCAGCGACCAGTCCACACGCCTGCCCGCGACCATCCGCTCACGCTGCCAGCGCGTGGATTTCGTGCTGCCAAATGCGGCTGAAGCCGTCGGCTGGCTCAAGCGCCAGGGCGTCGAGGGCGCAGCGCAGGCGCTGGAAGCGGCCGCGGGCAACCCGGGCCTCGCGCTGGATCTCGCGCGCGGCGGCGGATTGGCTCTGCGCACCGAAGTCGCGAGCGATCTGGCCAACCTGTGGACGCGCAAGGCCGCGCCTGCAGAAGTCGCCAATCGCTGGGCCAAGAGCGAGGCGGAGCGCCGCACCTGGTTCGCGGCGCAGCTGGCGCAGGCCGAAACGGCGGCGCAGGCGCGCCAGTCGCGTGGTCCGCTCGCCTTGACCGCCATCAGCGATTTCAACAAGCTAGCGCAATGGTTCCGCGAAGCGGGACGCGTGCGGGAACAATTGCGCACGCCGGTGCGTAGCGAATTGCTGTTACTGGAACTGTTGCTGGCCTGGCGCGCACTGGCGCCGGCGGCGAGGAGGATGTGATATGGCTACCCCGGCAATGGGCGGCATGCCGCGACAAGGCATCCTGTCGCTGGCGATAAAGGACAGGGGCGCGCTCTACAACGCGTATATGCCGTTCGTGAAGAACGGCGGATTGTTCGTTCCGACAGCCAAGCGCTATTCGCTGGGCGACGAAGTCTTCATCCTGCTGACACTGATGGAAGAAAAGGACCGCCTGCCGGTGGCTGGCAAGGTCGTCTGGATCACACCGCCGGGTGCGCAGGGCAATCGCACCGCCGGCATCGGCGTGCAGTTCAACGAATCCGCCGACGGCGAAACCGCGCGCACCAAGATCGAATCGATCCTGGCCGGTATCCTGGGTTCGGACCGTCCGACCCATACCATGTGATGCGTGTCCTCGTACTCGGTGCCGGCGCAACCGGTGCCTATTTCGGTGCCCGCCTGATCCAGGCAGGCAACGCGGTGTCCTTCCTGGTGCGTCCGGCGCGCGCGGAACTCCTGCGCCGCGAGGGCCTGCGCGTGGCCAGTTCGCAGGGCGACTTCGCTGCTCCGGTCGACGTGCTGACCCAACTGCCGGCCGGTCGTCCTTTCGATCTGATCCTGCTCACCTGCAAGGCCTATGACCTCGACACCGCGCTGACCGCGGTCACACCGGCCGTTGGTCCCGACAGCCGCGTGCTGCCATTACTCAATGGCCTGCGTCATCTTGACGTGCTCGACCTGACGTTCGGCGCGGCGCGTGTGCTCGGCGGTGTTTGCCACATCTCCGTAGTGCTGCAGCCGGACGGTAGCGTGCTGCACATGGGGCAGCTGCATCGCCTGACCTTCGGCGCGCGCGCGCCGGATCCGCGTCTGGCGGAACTCGCGCCCGCGCTGCTGGCAGCGCCGGTCGAGGTGCGTCAGCGCCAAGGCATCATTGATGCCATGTGGGAAAAGTTCGCATTCCTCGCGACGCTGGCGGCGATGACTTGCCTGATGCGCGGATCGGTCGGCGACATCGTCGCGACG
>JAAFHE010000655.1 GCA_013298265.1 Lysobacterales bacterium
TCGCCGCGAGGCCGGTCAGGCCGATGCGCTCGCGCAGCTCGCCGGCGCGGTCCAGAGCGATCGTCAGCAGCGCCGCGGAGCGGTCGCCGAGCGCGGCGCCGAGTTTCTCGATGAGCACGTTGCGCGAGTACAGGCCGGTGCGCGTATCACGGCCGTCGGGGTTGCCGATGATCTCGCGCAGCCAGTGCGCGCGACGCACGCGCGAGGTTACCGCGCTGAGCAGGTGCCGCGTCTTCAGCGGCTTGACCAGGAATTCGTCACCGCCCGCGGCGATCGCGTCGAAACGCAGGTTCACCGCGG
Source organism: Lysobacterales bacterium (assembly GCA_013298265.1). GTDB lineage: Bacteria > Pseudomonadota > Gammaproteobacteria > Xanthomonadales > Rhodanobacteraceae > Tahibacter. The sequence continues at coordinate 301 of JAAFHE010000655.1, forward strand.
AGGCATCGGCGGCCAGGATGATGGGCATCGCGGCGTATTCGGGCTGTTGCCGGATCATCTGGGTCAGCTCGATGCCGCCGACATCGGGCAGGTTGCAGTCGATCACGACGACGTCGGGACGGAACTCGGCCAGCGCGCTCAGGGTGCCCTGGCCGTTGCCGACGACACGCGCGGTCATGCCGCGTTCGGCCAGTGCACGCGCTGCCTCGATCGCGTTGTGCCGATCCGGCGCAACCAGCAGCACGCGCCAGGCCGGCGCATCGTTGTGGGCGAGCAGCTCGTCGATCTTGGCCAGTACACGCAGGCTGTCCACCGGCGCCTGGAAGAAGCCGGCGGCGCCGGCGCGCATCGCGAGCAGGCGGTGGCCGAGGTCGGCATCGGGCGAAACGACGATGAGGCTCGGCAGCGCTTCGCCCTCGGCCGCGAGCTTGTCGTAGATCGCGCGCACGCGGCCGTAGATACGCAGCTTGCGCGCATCGAGGATGAGCGCGCCGGGCACGGCATTGTCGAGAAAGCTGAGCAGATCCTCGGATTGCGCCGATACGCGCGTATCGAAGCCGCGTTCGCGCAGGGCGCTGAGCAGTCCCGGCGCGACGCTGTCGTCGATGCCGTGCAGAGCGATCGTGCGCGGCAGGCGCATCAGCGTGTCGCCGCTGGCGATCATCGCCGCAGGCCGCGCGACCGGGGCAGTGTGCTGGATGCGGGGTTCGTCCGCGGCGGAGACGTTTTCTGCCTGTGCGATGCTCTCGGCCGGCCGCGATGCGGGTGCTTGTGCTGCGGAGTCCGCGGTTGCGGCGGCGGGTGCTGCGACCGTCGGCGGCGCGGTTGCGGCGCGAGCGGTCGGTGTCGGCCGCACGACCGGAATCTCGGCGCTGATGCGTGCGCTCGGCAGGGTATGTACGGCTGCCTTGGTCGTGGCCGACAGGTCGGTGAGGTCGGCGCCGAGCGCCTGGACCATTTCGGCCAGGCGCTGCAGGTTGCGCGTGTTGGGCACCAGCGCATCGTCGATGAAGGAGCAGAGGTAGGCGGCGAGTTCCAGCGCGTCGGTATTGAGCTGGTCCAGGCCCAGGCGCTCGCTGGTGCTGGCGATCTGGTCGAGTTCGTCACCGAGCTGGCGTGCTGCGTTGCGGTCCCAGCCGCCCTGGGCCAGCGGCTGCCAGCGCCGCACCAGCGACAGGCAGCGCTGACGCAATTCGTCGCGCGCGGCGGCATCGGTGCGCATGCTGCCCTGGTTGCTCACAAGAACGCTCCGCAGGCGGCGGCAAAAATGGACGGGACCCGCGACAGGTTGCCTGCTGCGTTCGTCAGTGCTTCGATGCCTCGCTTTGCCATCCGATTGCCCTGTATCGGTCCTGCAGGCGCGCAACGGCCTGCGTCCCGGAACGCAGCATGCAGCTTGCCGTTTCGGTCTTGCGTGCGTGCAATCACAGTTTGATCCATGAATCCGGGAGCTCTGTCATGGCCATATAGTGCTATCCGGATGCCGATACCTTCATCGTGTGCGTGCCCGTTGACCTCGTCTGCGCCGGTCGCCAAGCTTCGATGCCGGGCGTTCGAGACGCCTTCAGGCACTGTGGAGAAGTCGACAATGCGCAAGTATCTGCACCTGATCGTAACGGCGCTGTTCGTCCTGACCCTGTTCTGGCAGTGCCTGTTCTGGGGCGGTGCGAGCACCTTGCCGGAAACCGGCCCTATTGTGCGCCGTTCGGCCTTGCGCGAGGCGCCACTCGTCGCCGGCCTGCTCGTCGTCGGCGAGCTGCTCGGCAAGGCGGTGCCGGCGCTCGGTGATCTGGGCCGCGGTTGGGCCGGCGAGGCGCTGGGTCCTGCTGCCGAGCGGATCAAGACTGACCCCGACGTCGCCATGGATTTCATCTTCGGCGAGTCCCTGAATTCGACCCAGCGGCTGGTCACGCGCGGCGTCTATGCCTTGCCGGTATTGCTGTTGCTGGCAGTGATTGCCTGGCTGCGCCGCCCGCGCCAGGTGCGCATGCTCGGCAGCAGGCGGCGCTGAGGCGCCGCCCGCCCGTCACTGGATTCCTCGTGCCGCAGGGGCGTAAGCACTTTCTTTCTCCGCCTGCTGCCCGCGCTCGCCGTGTGAACGAGTCCGCGCTCGAGCGTGTGTGCGGCGACGAGTGACCCTTTGCGCAGTTGCTGCCTCGAAGCGCACTGAACAGGCGCGTTAATTTGCTGGCGATCCCAGGCGCCAAAGCGTCGTTTTCTGACAAATTGGGTCACTTTTTCGTTGGCCGTTAACGGGGCTCGAGCCCAGCAGCTAGGCGGGCTTGAGCACATCCGAAACATTTCGTACAAATGTTAATTTGTCCGTACAAATATGTTGCGACGCAATGTAAATCGCAATGGATCAATCACTTAGCGGTCACATTTGGTTGACGGACGGTCGCAGCCGCTGCTAGCTTGCCTCGCGTTTTCAAGGTTTGTGGGGCGGACACGCGCTCGCAAGAACCAGTGATCGGAGCCTGGAGCAGGCTCTGCGGTTCATCAGCACAGTAAGAATCCGCGACCGCCCGCCATGGGCGTCAATTGTGGCGGGGACGTGCGCAGCGAGCGAACAGGAGCGATGTACGGGGCTGTTCAGGCAGCCGCTCATTCCTAGTTCCGGTGGGGGGCATTCGTGAAAGCAGTTTCAAATCGCGGTAGCCGTCGTAGCGCGCTGACGCTGGCCTTGCTCGACACAGCGGTTTCGGCGCAGCCGCGGGCATCGCAGCAGCCGAAGGCGGGCGAGCGACGCAGGACTCCGCGCGTGTCGGCAAGGGGCTGGGTCTGAACCTCGGTATCGAACGCGAGTTCGCGACGGGCGGCAAACTGATCCGGGCC
>JAAFHE010000657.1 GCA_013298265.1 Lysobacterales bacterium
ATCAGCCAGCGCAGCGCGTATTCCACGCCGTCGAGCGGACCGGCGACGGCATACATGTTGATGCCCTTGTCCTTGCCGCCGAGCATCTTCCAGTTGTCGGCGCGACCGTAGTAGACGCGCCAGATGTCCTTGATCGAGATGCTCGATACCGGGTTTGCCGGCGAGGTGATCATGACCAGGCCGTCCCAGGCCACCGGTATGAAGGTGAGGCCGGATTCCTCGCTGCGCTTGGGATGGTTCGGACGCAGGCTGCCGGCGAAATCCGCGCTGCCCTGGAGTACCGCGTCGATGCCCGAAATGGTGCTGAACGGTGTGAGCTGGATGCGGACCTTCTTCTCGCGTTCGTACTGCTTGGCCAGATCGTTCATCAGGCCGCGTGCGCTGGCGATGTCGCCGCGCCAGATCAGGGTCGAGCCAGCGGCGACCTTGGCGGGCGCGGGTTTTGCGGCAGGCTTGGCTGTTGCAGGCGGCTTGGCAACGGCGGGTTTGGCCGCGGCCGGAGCCGCCGGTTTGGCCGCTGCAACGGGTGCGGGCTTGGCGGTGGCGGGTGCTGGTGTCGCGGGCTTTGCCGTCACGGCTGCCGCAGGCTCGGCCGCCAATGCCGGCGCGAGCCCGCAGCTGGCGAGAGCGAGGGTGAGGAAAAGAGCGCGCGGCAGGGCGCGGCGGAACGGACGCGAGATGATCACCGATGAAAGCCCGACAAAGTGCTGAATCGCCGCACCATACCACGCGTTCCGCGACGCCGCCGTTGCCGCGCCGGTCAGGGCAGTAACGAGAGTGGAGAAGTGAGAAATGAGTGCCGATTCACCGGTTCTCCCTGCTCGCTCTTTTCTCGTTCCTGTGCAGCCGAATGCCGCTTTGGGCGAAGAGAGTGGGCAGGAATTGGAAACCAATGCGCCGTTTCCCGTTCGCCCACTCTTTTCTCGCTGCTCCCCACTCTCCCCTGTGTCATTCGCACATGACGAAGAACGCGTTCTGTCCGCGCACCACGGTCAGCAGTAGCTGGCGCGGCTGGCGTTTGCTCAGCGCTTTCAAATCCTCCACATTGCGGATGTCGACCTGGTTCAGTGCGACGACGATGTCGCCACTGCGCAGGTTGTTGGACTCAGCCCGGCTGCCGCCGGCGACACGGGCGATGGCGACGCCGCGCAGACCCTGCTGGCGCTGACGTTCGCCGAGTTCGACGAACTGCGCGCCGCCGAGACGCGGATCAAGGATCTGGCCTTCGGCGCTGGCTGCGTCGCGGCCGGTCAGCTTCGTGGTCGCGGTGATCTCGCGGCCGTCGCGCAGCAGCTTGAGTTCAATGTCGCTGCCGATCGGCAGCAGGCCTTCGGCGTTGTGCAGGTCCTGCTCGTTGTTGATCGGCTTGCCGTTGACGCCGACGACGACGTCGCCGGGCCGCAGGCCCGCGGCCTCCGCGGCCGAGTCGGCCTGCACGCGCGTGACCACGGCGCCGCGCTCCGCGGCCACGCCGAGCATCTGTGCGATATCCGGCGTGAGGTTTTGCGTTTCCATGCCGAGCGAGCCGCGCTTGACCGTGCCGGTCCTGATTAGCTGCTGCATGACGTCACCGGCCAGCGTCGAGGGAATCGCAAAGCCGATGCCGACGTTGCCGCCCGACGGCGAGAAGATGGCCGTGTTGATGCCGACGAGTTCTCCATTGAGATTGACCAGCGCGCCGCCGGAATTTCCCGGGTTGATCGAGGCGTCGGTCTGGATGAAGTTCTGATAGCCCAGACCGCGCAGGCCGGAGCGGCCCAGCGCCGAGACGATGCCCGAGGTCACCGTCTGGTTGAGTCCGAACGGATTGCCGATCGCGACGACAAAATCGCCGACACGCAGCCGGGTCGAGTCGGCCAGGCTGACGGCCTTGAGGTTGTCGGCGGGAATCTGGATCACGGCGACATCGGTATCGGGATCGGTGCCTACCAGCTTGGCTTTCAGCGTGCGGCCGTCGCTCAGGGTCGCGCTGATGTCGTCGGCGCCCTGCACGACATGGTTGTTGGTCAGCACGTAGCCCTTGGCCGCATCGACGATGACGCCGGAGCCCAGCGACTGCTCGACGCGCTCCTGCGGCATGTTCGGCACACCGAAGAAACGGCGGAAGAAGGGATCGTCGAGCAGCGGATCGCGCACGCGCGTTCGCGTCCTGGAGGAGATGTTCACAACGGCTGGCGTTACGCGTTCGATCATGGGTGCCAGCGTGGGCAGCGCCTGGCCATCGATCATCGCGGGCAGCGCGGCCTGGGCCGGCCGGTTCAGGGACATCACGAGACCGCCGCCTGCGCCCAGGCCGAGCGCGATGGCGGAAACAAGGACGAGACGGGTCAATGAGGACATGGAAGCTCCGCGGAAAAGGTTCGCGACATGGACAGCCGAGTAGGGCCTGGGGTTTCCGCATTCAACGGGAATTCGCTGGCGGAGGCGAAAGTCGTAAGCAACTGCAAACTCCCCGCAGAGGTCGCGCCATTCATGATGCGTTTCACGCTCTCGCGATTGACACCACGTAGGGGCGGGCGTAGGTTTACGGCCGCTCGCAATCACAAGATGTTGTGCCAGATCACCGGGGACCAACCCCAGCATTTGGGGTCGATCCGGCACTGCCGCAGCGGTCTAACACCGCATAAACCGCACGGGAATGCGCCTTGCGGTCGCGGCAGCCGTACCGTGGCCGCACGGATTGAGAGCGTCCGCACCGACTCGTTCGGGCCGGAAAAAAGGATTCTGGAGGACGAGAGCAACTATGAGTACGGTGCGCCTTGAAGAGCTCGCGCGTGGCGCGGTCAACATTCCTTTGCAGCCGGCCTCGCAGGACATCTGGGACAAGAAATACCGTCTCAAGACCAAGCAGGGCGAACCGGTAGACCTGTCGATCGACCACAGCTACCAGCGCATCGCCAAGGCGCTCGCCGATGTGGAGACATCGGCGGAAAAGCAGCGCTACTGGAACGAACGCTTTCTCTGGGCACTGCGTCGCGGCGCGATTCCGGCCGGTCGTGTGACGTCCAATGCCGGCGCGCTCGAACACAAGCCGGCCACATCCACGATCAACTGCACCGTCTCGGGCACGATCGAGGACTCGATGGACGGCATCCTGCAGAAAGTGCACGAGGCCGGACTGACG
>JAAFHE010000659.1 GCA_013298265.1 Lysobacterales bacterium
CAGAAATACATCGCCGACCAGGGCGGCTATCCGTACTGGCACTGCGAGCTGTACCCCAAGGCCGACAACGGCGAAACCCTGCACCGCGTCGTACTCTGGACCATCTACCTCAACGACGGCTTCGACGAAGGCGAGACCGAGTTCTTCTACCAGCAGCGCAAGATCAAGCCGCGCACCGGCTCCCTGCTGATCGCCCCGACCGCATTCACCCACACCCATCGCGGCAATATGCCAAAAGGTGGCAATAAGTACATTGCTACTAGTTGGATTTTGTTCAATCGGGCTGAGGTGTTGTTTGGGCAGCCCGGAGCGGCGCCATCGCCGGGCAAGCCGGTGAAGAAGAAGTAGCGGCACGCACCGGCCGAGACGCGACTCGGCCATGAGGCGCTACCCACCCTGGAGGGGCATCGCGATAGCGAAGCGGCTCATGGAAACGCCTGGCGGGAACTGGGCTGGCAGGTTCCCGATGGCCGCGGCGGTTACGAAATACTTCCCGCAGAAACCTTCGGCGAGCTGCCGAGTTGGAAAACCCCGTCGCAACTTCAACAGCCAATTTGACGATGAATCTGTGCGCTGCAGCAGCACAGGTGCCGCGTCACTACACCAGTCACCCAAAGAAATCCGCCTGCGGCGACGCCGCACGCGGCGGTACGAACTGGCTCGTATCCAGCTCCAGATTCGCCCTACGCCGAATCCCAAACTTCCTGCACGCCAAGACAATCCGATTGCGAATCAGATCCGCAAACGGCCCTTCGCCGCGCATGCGGAATCCAAATCGCGGCTCATTGAGTTCACCGCCGCGAATATTCCGCAACACGCTGAGCACATGCTGCTTCCGTTCGGGGTAGTGGGTTTCGAGCCAGTCTTCCCAGAGTTGCTTGAGTTCCCACGGCAGGCGCACGACGGTGTAGCCGGCGCTGACGGCGCCGGCGGCGGCGGCCTGTTCGATGATGGCTTCGATCCAGATGTCGGTCAGCGCAGGGATGATGGGGGCGACGTTGACGCCGGTCGGGATGCCGGCGCTCGTCAGCGCGGCTATGGTCTGGATGCGCCGGTGCGGTGCGGTTGCGCGGGGTTCGAGGCGGCTGCTGAGCTGGTTGTCGAGGGAGGTGACGGAGACGAAGACGTGGACGAGTTTGCGCGCGGCCATGTCCTGCAGGATGTCGATGTCGCGCTCGATCAGTGCGTTCTTCGTGATGATGGTGCAGGGGTGGTTGCAGGCGTTGAGGACTTCGAGCACCTCGCGCGTGATGCGGTAGCGTTTTTCGATCGGCTGGTAGACGTCGGTGTTGGCGCCGAGGTTGATGGCGCTGCACACGTAGCCGCGCTTGCTCAGGTCCTTGCGCAGGATTTCGGCGGCGTTGGTCTTGGCGAACAGCTTGGTTTCGAAGTCGAGGCCCGGCGAGAGATTGAGATACGCATGCGACGGCCGCGCGTAGCAGTAGGCGCAGCCGTGCTCGCAGCCGCGGTAGGTGTTGATCGAGGTATCGAACGGCACGTCGGGCGAGACGTTGCTGGAGATGATGTGCCGCGCGCGCTCTTCGCTGACCTGGGTGCGCGGCGGCGCGGCGGGTTCGCCGTCCTGGTACCAGCCGTCGTCGACGGCTTCGTGTGTGGTGACCTCGAAGCGGCCGGCCGGGTTGTCGCGGCTGCCGCGGCCTTTGATGCGGGCCGGCTTGTCGAGAGCCGGCTTGTCGAGGGCACGTTTGGTGAGGTCGGACATGACGCGCGAATCTGCGGCTACGCCGTCGCAATCCCTGCGATCGGCAGCGACGCTACGACGCGGCGGCCATGCCGCGGGGCTGGTCGCGCAGACGCCGCCAGACGCGGCGCAGCGCACGCCAGAGTTTGGGCAGCAGCCAGACGGCCAGCAGCAGGAACAGCGCCAGCAGCGCAAGGAAGGCCAACGGGTAGTTCCAGATCAGGTAAAGGCCGCCGAGCAGGGTGAGGTCTTCACCGACGCTCGCGCCCCAGTTGGTGAACGGTTCGGGCGACGTGTTGATGATCGCGCGGGTACCGGCCTTGGTCAGGTGCGTACCGGAGGTGATCACGCCGCCGAGCAGCCCGGCAGCGAGCTGCACGGCCGGCGTGGCATCGTGGAACACGCCCCAGGCCAGCAGTGAGCCGGCCGGTATGCGCACGAAGGTGTGCAACGCATCCCAGACCGAATCGAAGGCCGGGATCTTGTCGGCGAGGAATTCGCCGACCGCGAGCACGCCGCTGACCCAGAGCACCCAGTCGTCCTGCAGCAGCGCCAGGCCGCTGGGCAGCGTAACGACCTCGTAGCGGCCGAGCAGACCCAGCAGCAGCACGGCGGCATAGAGACGGAAGCCGCTGGCCCAGGCCAGGCCGGTCGCCAACGCGGTGGATTGAAGCAGGTCCATGGCACGCACTCGCCGATCAGGCCGGAAAGGTGTCCATGCTCGCCGCGATCAGCCAGCGCTTCAAGCGCGCGAGGCGTTGCGGCGGCCGCTGTATGGCGTGGCCACGCGCAAGCGGGCACAGTCGACGGCCGTCGCATCGGCCGGAACGGGCGGTTCAGTGGGCACAATCGCCTGCGCTATCATGCGGCCCGCACGCGATTGCCCAATTGGAGTTAGGCCATGCGGTTTGTCTGGCTGCTGCTGCTGTTCGGGGGAGTTGCCCTCGCGATCTTCACCAACAGTCCGCTGCTGTTGGGTTTGGGCCTGCTGGTCGCGCTGATCAGCGGTTTCTGTGCGGTGTTCGCGTTTGCCGCGGCGCGCATCGATTCCACGGCGCGGCCGGACTCGGCCCTGCTGACACCGGAAGTGCTCGCCGCCGTACGGGCCCGTGCGACGCAGCAACGCGGTCCGCAGCCGCCGGTGCAGACGGCCCGTCCGCCTCTGCCGCCGCGCAGCGATCAGCACGGCTGAGGAACGCACCGGGCCGGCGCCGCGAACTCCGCGGCGCCGGCCACTGTTTTACTTCTTCACTTCCTGCGTGTGCGACTTCAGCGCCTCGACCAGTCCGGGTACACCGCTGGCGCCTTCGGGCACGCTGATGCTGGATCCCTTGAAGTCCTCGCCGATCGGCTGCGCACGGCCGCCGAGGCATTGCGACAGGAAGCCTTCCGCCACTGCGTTGAACGCCTTGCTGTTGGCC
>JAAFHE010000658.1 GCA_013298265.1 Lysobacterales bacterium
GTCGGGCACGCAGGACTGGGACGAGTTCGACAGCGAGGCGACCTGCTGGACGATCCTCGGCGGCGTCGGCAGCGTCGAGGAGCTGCGCATACCCGCGCGCAACTTCAGCGGCATGGGCCTGCGCCTGCTCGACGTGGAGAACAAGGTCTGGTCGGATTTCTGGGTCAACGCGAAATCCGGTGTACTGGCCTCGCCGGGAACGACCGGACACTTCGTCGACGGTGCCGGCATCTTCCTCGCCGATGACGTCGACGGCGATACGCCGATCAAGGTGCGAGGCGTCTGGGACCGCATCACGCCGACGTCCTGCCGCTGGTATCAGGAAGTCTCGCGCGACGGCGGCAAGCAGTGGGAACTCAATTGGGCCATGGACTGGACGCGCGCCTGACCAGGCGACACGGACGCGCGGCGCCGGGCGGGTAGCCGGCGCGCACCGCGGCCGTGGGACGGCGATTCAACGGTGCGGTTGGCCTGTCGAGCACCCGCAGCCGTCCGCGACGATCGCCACGGCTCCGGCCTGACGCAGCTCCCGTCGGCATCGGCGAGCCGATCGCACCGAGGGCCGACACGCTGGCATCATCGCGCCGGAAGGGTCGTCCCAGGAGAAGTCGATGTTCGGTTTCCGCTATGCCAAAGCCAGTCCCACCACCTACCTCATCCAATACCGCAATGGCGCGCCCGTGCGCGAAGGGTCGGGGCTGGCCTTCTTCTATTTCGCGCCCAGCGCATCGCTGGTCTCGATTCCGATGGAGAGCGTGGACGTTCCCTTCATGTTCCGGGAGGTCAGCGCCGACTTCCAGGAGGTAACCGTACAAGGCCAGGTCACCTATCGCGTCGCCGACCCGAAGGTGCTGGCCACGCTGATGAACTTCACGCTCAAGCCCAATGGTGCTGAGTACGTCTCCGAGGACCCGGTGAAATTGCCGCAGCGTGTGGTGAATGCGGTGCAGGTCCAACTGCGTTCCGGACTGCAGGGCCTGCTGCTGAAGGACCTGTTGCGCGGTTCTGAAGGGCTGGTGCAGACGGTGCGCGACGGACTGCGGCGGCCCGACGGCCTGCCGAGCCTCGGCCTGGAACTGGTCAGCCTGGCCATTCTGGCGATCAAGTCGACACCGGATACGTTACGCGCGCTCGAAGCCAAGGTACGCGAGCAGATCCTCAAGGAAGCCGACGATGCGCTCTATCTGCGCCGCAACGCCGCGATTGAACAGGAGCGCGCGGTCAAGGAGAACGAGCTCAACACCGAGATCGCCGTCGAGAGCAAGAAGCGGCAGATCAAGGAAACGCAGATGGATGCCGAACGCGCGGTACTGGAGAAGCGCCTGCTGATCCAGGCGCAGGAGATGCAGGGCCGGATTGCCCACGAAAAGGAGAACGAGGTGTTGACCGAGCTGCGTTCCGGCAACGCCCGGCGCGACGCCGACACCAAGGCCTATGCGATGAACGCGCTGGTGAAGACGGTCAGTGGCGTCGACCCCAAGGTGCTGCAGGCTCTGGCCCTGGGCAGCGCTGACCCGGGGACGATCATTGCGGCCGCGTTCCAGGACCTTGCGCAGAACGCGGGCAAGATCGGCACGCTCAACATCTCGCCCGACCTGTTGCAGCAACTGACCCAGCCGAGTCCGACGCCGGCACGGAAGTAGGTGATGGACGCGCTGCAGCAGCGGATCGTGCTGGTGACACGGCGAACGCGACTCGAGGATCTGGTCGCGCGCCTCAATACGGTCGAGCAGGCCCGCTTCTATGTCGAACACATGGGCGCGGACTTCTCGGACTATGAAGCCGAGCAGGCGACCTACCGCGCCGCGGTGTCGCTGGCGGAAACCACACTGGCCCGCTTCGCCCGGGTGCAGCGGCTCGATCGCGGCCTGGTGCCGAGCTTCCTGTTCCCGGCCGACTGTCTCGTCGCCGTGGTAGGGCAGGACGGACTGGTCGCCAACACGCTGAAGTACCTGCAGGGCCAGCCGGTCATCGGTATCAATCCGGATCCGAAGCGATGGGATGGCGTGCTGCTGCCCTTCGAAGCCGGGGATCTTGCGAAAGTGGTGCCCGAGGCACAGGCCGGCAAGCGCACGACGCGCACGATCACGATGGCGCGCGTGCGGCTGAACGACGGGCAGGAACTGCACGCCGTGAACGATTTCTTCATCGGCCCGCGCACGCATGTTTCGGCCCGCTACACGATCCAGTTCGGCGAGCGGCACGAAGCACAGTCCTCCAGCGGCATCATCGTCTCGACCGGCCTCGGATCGACCGGCTGGTTCCGCAGCCTGCTGACCGGCGCGATCGGTGTGGCCGGGCCGACGCATTCCGACGAACTCAAGACACTGCAGGTTTCGGGTTTCCCCTGGGAGTCGCGCAACCTGTACTTCACCGTGCGCGAGCCATTCCCCAGCCGCAGCACGCAGGCGAGCCTGGTGTTCGGCCGGATCGATGACGCGTCTCCGCTGCGGCTGACCTCGCAGATGCCCGATTACGGCGTGATCTTCAGCGACGGCGTAGAGCGCGATTTCCTCGAATTCAACGCAGGCATGATCGCCGAGGTCGGCATCGCCGATCGCCGCGGCACCCTGGTTCAGTAGCGCGCGGGTCAACGACAGTGCCGAATCGCCGGACGTCATCGGAAGGGCACTGACTTAGGCCCCGCCATCCCCGCGCAGGCGGGGATCCAGCGCCTTCGCCGGGTCGAAAAGGCCAGAAGCCACAGGATTCCCGCCTACGCGGGAATGACGAAAATCCGGACGCTGCGCTTACCGTCAGTGGGTACGCGGGCCCGCGGCCCGCATGCCACAAATTGACGGACCCGCTCGATTGCCCCAATTTCCCCAGGCCAATCACAGCCGTCCGCCCTCGCCGCTACTCCACCGTCACCGACTTGGCCAGGTTGCGCGGCTGGTCCACGTCGGTGCCCTTGAGCACGGCGACGTGGTAGGCGAGCAGCTATAGCGGGATGTTGAACACCGCCGGGGCGACCAGGCTCTGGCCGACGCTCAGGCGCAGCACGGCGCCGCGGTCGGGGTCGAGCTTGACGTCGACCTCGCTATCGGCGATCACGAACAGCTCGCCGCCGCGGGCGCGCACTTCTTCCAGGTTGGATTTCAACTTTTCCAGAAGTTGATTATT
>JAAFHE010000066.1 GCA_013298265.1 Lysobacterales bacterium
CGCGGCGCAACCACGTGCGTATCCGGCACGACGGGGTCGGCTGCGGTTCGTGCGGCCACCGTGTCCAGCACGGCATCGCGGCGTACGACGAGAACGCAGCTCGCCTCGCTGCCGCAGGCGCGATAGAACGCCGCCACGCCGTCGGCGTTCTCGAGCGCCTGATAGCCTTCCGCGCGCAATTGCGTGAGGCCGCTCTCGGACACGCGCATGCCGCCGTCGGCCCACAACGGCCATGCGATCGACAGCGTGCGTCCGTGGCGTTCACCGCGCGCGACACGATCGCGCCGGTATTGCGCATAGGCATCGAGGAAGCCGTTCGCTGCCGCGTAGTCGGCCTGGCCGATGTTGCCGGTCGTTCCGGTGATCGACGAGAACAGCACGAAGAAATCCAGTGGACGCGAACCGATCGCCGCGTCGAGATTGACGGCCGCACGGACCTTCGCCCCGAGCACGACGTCGTACTCCTGCCGCGTCTTCGCGCGCAGGAAGCTGTCGCGCAACGCGCCGGCCGCATGGATCACGCCGTCGAGCCGGCCCTGCGCCGCATGGATGTCGGCGATCAGCGCGGTCACGGCCGCGGCATTCGCGCAGTCGACCTGGCGATAGTCGACGCCGCGTCCGGCGTCGGTCCACGCGCGCAGGCGCTGCGCCTTGTCGACGCTCAACGGCGAACGCCCGACGAGGATCACGCGCGCGTCGGCGACACGCTCGACGATTTCTTCGGCAAAGGTCAGGCCGAGGCCGCCGGCGCCGCCGGTGACGAGATAGACGCCGCCGGATTTCCAGGGCACCTGTTCGGGGGGCGCGGCGTCCTCGCCGATGACGCTGATCTGACGCACGCCGTCGCGATAGCGGATCTCCGCGTCCGGCGCACCGGCATCGTGCTGCAGCTGCTCGAACCAGGCGTCCGCACCGGCGTCGCCCTGCACCGAAATCAGCTGGCCGCGGATCAGCGGGTTCTCCATCTGCGCCGTCTTCAGCACGGCGCCTAGCCCTTGCAGCAGCGCGTCGCGGCGCGCATCCGAGGTCACGACCTGCACCAGCACGGGACCGTGCGGCTTGCCCGCGAGTATCCGCCGCAGCCCTTCGATCAGCTGCCAGCCCAGTTGTTCGTACCGGTCGTGCTCTGCCTCCGCCTGACTGGTCAGGCGCTCGACCTGCGTCTGCGGCAAGGCGTTCAACCGACTTTCCACCTCGCGCCACACGACAACCTGCGCCGCCTCCGCGAAAGCGCCGAAGATCCAGCGCTGCGAGAACGTCGAGCGGTCGGCAGCGGCAAGCGCCGGCATCCAGCGCCGACTCAGATAGTCCGTACGTTGCGGCGCCGTGTCGTGCTGCATAGCCAGCCTGCGCGCAGACAGGCCCGACACGCGCACGCAGACGTTGCCGTATTCGTCGCAGAGATCGATGCGTAGCTTCGGCAGCAGCGCGCTGCTGCCGGCGTCCTCGCGCAGAACGGCGAACGCCGTCGCGGTCGGCGCGGCGTGGACCGTCACCGATTCAACGGCGTACAGCAGCAGCGGCTCCTGCTGCATGGACGGTGATTCGAGCGCGGCGGCCGCATGCAAGGCGCTGTCGAGCAGGCTGGGATGCAGCACGTATTCACCGGCGCCCTCCTTCACCGACTCGGGCAACTCCAGCCGCGCGAGCACGAAACGCGCGCCGGTCTCATCCGTGCCGGCGACGGCCTCGCGCAGGCCGCGTAGCGCGGGTCCGTGCGTGACGCCGCTCGCCTGCAGGCGCGCGTAGCACTCGCCGACATCAAGGCGGCGCTCGCCGCCGGCGCGCAGCGCGGCAACGTTCACGCGTGCCGGCTGCTCCGGCACACGCCACGACGCGCGGCCCTGCGCATGAATCACACGCCCGGCGCCGCCGGGCCCGTCCGCTTCGCTGAAGACCTCGTAGGCCATGTCGTCGCCGTCGCGCTGCGCCAACGCGACGTGCACGCGCGTCGGCGCGCGGTCGACGAACAGCGGCCTGATCCAGACCACGTCGCGCAGAACCAGGCCGGCGACGGCGGCGTCAGCGCGCGCGCTGCCGTGGACGATCGCCGCGCGCGCCATTTCCAGATACGCCATGCCCGGCAGCACGGGCCGGCCGTGCACGACGTGATCGGCGAGCCAGAATTCCTGCCCGGTGAACGACGAGCTGAATCGCGGCCCGTCGAGGTTCGAGGTGTTTTCGTGCAGCAGCGGATGCAGCCGACGCGACACCGGTGCAGGGTCGGAACGGTTGGACAGGAAGCTGTCGCGTTCGAGCCAGCAGCGCAGCTTCGCGAACGGATAGGTCGGCAGCGACAGGCGCCGCGGCGTACCCGCGGGATACAGTTGCAGCCAGTCGATCGCCGCGCCCTTGACCCACAGCGCGAGTAGCTTCGCGTACTTGCCGCGGACGATCCACTTCGCGATCGCTTCCTGCATTTCCTCGTCGCCGGCGAAGAGTCCGTCGACGCCGCGCTGGCTGGCCGACTCGCCCCGGTGCACGTCCTCGGCATGCACCGCATCCTGCTGGCAGGCGGCGAGCTTGCGCCGCAGGTCGTCCAGGGATGTGGCCGTGAACGCAAGCCGGTAGCGCAGCGCTTCGCGGCCGACCTGCAGCGTGTAGGCGATGGCGGCGAGATCGCGCAGTTCCGGCGCGCCGCCGTCGATCGCCGCGAGCAGGCGCCGTGCTTTCAGCGACAGTGCTTCGGGCGTCTTTGCCGACAGCACGAGCAGCACCGGATGCTGCTCGTCGACCACGGTCGCAACAGCGTGATCCGCGGGTGCTTCGTATTCTTCGACGACGACGTGCGCGTTCGCGCCGCCGGCACCGAACGACGAAATGCCGGCGATGCGCGGGAACTCCACGATGGCGCCGTCGATCGCAACGCGTGGCCGCTGCCAGGTTGCTGGCGCGCGCTGCACCACGAACGGACCGAAATCGATCTGCGGGTTCAGCACATCCGCATGCAGACTCGGCACGAGCTGCCGGTGCCGCATCTGCAGCAGCACCTTGGTCAGGCCGGCGATGCCGGCCGCGCTTTCCGCGTGGCCGATATTGCTCTTGACCGAGCCGATCGCGCAGAAGCCCAGATCCGCGGTGTCCTTGCGGAACGCCGACGTCAGCGCGGCCACTTCGATCGGATCGCCGAGCGGCGTTCCGGTGCCATGCGCTTCGACGTAGCTGACCGCACGTGCATTGATGCCGGCGCGGCTCAGCGCTTCGGTCACGAGCTGCGACTGCGCGATCGGGTTCGGCACGGTATAGCCGTGCGTCCGGCCGCCGGCATTGATGCAGCTGCCACGGATCACGCCGTAGATGTGATCGCCGTCGGCGACGGCCGCATCGAGCGGCTTGAGCACCACGGCACCGACGCCTTCGCCGTCGACGAAGCCGTCGGCGTCGTCACCGAACGCGCGGCAGCGGTCGCTGCTCGACAGCATGGTCTGCGCCGACAGCACCTGGTAGTGCACCGGATCGACGATGAGGTTCACGCCGCCGACGATTGCGCGGTCGCAGCTACCGCTGTGCAGCGCCTCGAGCGCGAGATGGATGGCGGTAAGCGACGCCGAGCAAGCCGTGTCCACCGCCATCGACGGGCCGTGGAAATCAAACAGGTAGGACACCCGATTGGCGATCGAATAGAAACTCGCCACGCGCATGTACGTGCTGTTCATCGCGCCGACGTACACGCCGACGCGGCGCGTCGGGCTGAGGCTGGCCGGCGTGTAGCCGGCGTCCTCGATGCACGCGTACGCTTCCTCGAGGAACAGGCGCTCCTGCGGATCCATGTACTCGGCCTGCAGCGGCGAGATGTCGAAGAACAGCGGATCGAAGGTGTCGATTTCGGGAAGGAAACCGCCCCAGCGCGTGTAGACGGAACCGGGCCGGCCGCGCTCGTCGTGGAAGTACGCGCGCCAATCCCAGCGCGTCGCCGGTATTTCACTGATGCAATTCTTGCCTTGTGCAAGTGCCGACCAGAACGCGTCGACGTCCGCCGCCTGCGCGTAGCGCCCGGACAGACCGATCACGGCGATCCCCGACCCGGTGCGGGCGACCGGGGCGACCGCGCGCGGCGCGGATTCGGCCCGTTCGGGCGAGCGGCGCAAGCGCCGGACTTCCGCTGCCGGCAACCGTGCGCTGACGGTTGGCGTTGCTGCGACCGCGGGCGATGCGGACGCTGATTGGTCCAGGCCGACCCAGCGCGCGGTCTGCTCGCGCCGGTTCGCCAGCAGATGGTCGGCCAGCGCCGCGATCGTGCGGTGCTCGAAGAACAGGGTCGTGCGGATGTCGCCGAAGAACGCATTCATCGCCGCGGACATGCGCACGACGAGAATCGAATCGATGCCGTACTTCTCCATCGGCTCGGCCGCATCGATCTCGGGCAGCGACATCTGCACGGTCTCGGCCACGAGCTTGCGCAAGGCCAGCATCGTTCGCTCGCGCAGCGTGTCGGAACGCCCCGCGACAGCGGTCGCAGGCGCCGCTGCAACGGGCGCCGCGGCCGGTTCGACGGCGCGGACCGGCGCGACCGCAACCGGCCGGCGCACGAGTCCATCGCTGGCCGCGACCACGATCTGCTGCCCGAGCCGATGGTGGGCGTGCGCCGGAAAGACCGCCTCGCCGAAACCTTCGTCGGCGAGCAGCTGCCGCCAGCTCCCTGGCGAGAGGCCCGGCGTGCCGTCGATGCGCAGCGGCGCGTCGACGAACTGCCACCAGCCGTCGAGCAGGCCGAACGTCGCGTGCGCGAACAGGCTCCAGGTACTGATCTCGTTGAGCAGCAGCACACCGTTGCGCCGCAGCGTCGCTTTCACGTTGCGGACTGCCTGGCGCATGTCGCTGGCCACGTGCAGCACGTTCACCGCGATCGCAATGTCGTAGACGCCGCCGGCGATGCCTTGCGCGGCCGGCGGCCGCTGCACGTCGAACAGGCGGCACTGCAGATACGGCGCGATCGGCGCGTAGTGCTGCTGCGCGTGGAACAGGAACGCCTTGGAGACATCGGTGTAGCAGTATTCCTCGATGTGGTCGCGATACGGCGCGAGGCGCCGGAAGATCGACGCGCTGGTGCCGCCGGTGCCGGCACCGATCTCGATCAGGCGCAGACGCGCCGACGGATCGTCCCGCAGCCGCGCATCGATCGCGGCCAGCAGGGCTTCCACGAGTACATCGTTGAAATAGTCCGCAACCGGGTTGCTGCGGTAGAGCGCGCCCACATGCTCCACCGACGCACCGGGGAAGAACACGTCGGTCGCCGGAACCTTTCCCGACAGCATGTCCGGCAGCGCCGTCATCGCGACATCGACCAGGCGCACGTGCGCCGGTACGTGCGGATCCTGCAGCCATCGCGCCTTCGCATCCTGCCACTGCTGCCAGACCTGCGCCGCATCCCGTTCAACGATCACCGAACAGGTATCGCCGTCCTGCCGCAGCAACCCGCGTTCGACGAACGCACGCCGGCTCGAGGCGAGCCAGTGCCTGAGCGGCTGCGGCATCGCGGCAAAGGCCGCGGGAAGCGTAGCGCCGAGCAGGCCGAGCTGGTCCAGCTGCGTGACGATGAGCCGCGCGAGCAGCTCTTCCACGCCGCCCATGGTCTCGACCATCGCGTCGAGACCGCCGGCGGGCGCCGGCAGCGGCACGGCAAGATCGCGGACCACAGCCGGCGCATCGCGGCCGACGACAACGATCTCATCATCGGTGCGCGGCGCGCGTGCCTGTAGCGCTGCCGCGGCCCGCACGAACGCGGCCTGCCGCACCGGCGTGCCGAGCAGCCGGTCCAGCGCGGCCATGCCTTCCGCGGGTTCGATCGAGTCGAGGCCGATCTTCGCCAGGCGCTGCCGGTAGGCTTCCGATGCCACGACACCGACGCTGCCCCAATAGCCCCAGTTCATCACCTTGACCGGGCACGAAAGCCGCCCTGCGAGCACCGACGCGAACGCGTCGGCGAAGGTGCAGCCCGCGGAATAGTTGCACTGCCCCGCGGCCGGGGAAAAGCTCTGCAGCGACGAGAAGAACGCGACGAAATCCAGCGATTCGCGCTCGCACAACCGCGCAAGCCTGACGCTGGTGTCGGCCTTCGCGCGCAGTGCAGCCCGGAACACGTCCTCGTCCATGCCCGCGAGGCTCTTGTCCATCAGCACGATCGCCGCGTGCACGACGCCGTCGATGCGTCCGTAGCGCGCCTTGATCTGCTGCCACGCCTGTTCGAGTGCCTCGGCGTCGGTCGCGTCCGCGCACAGATACAGTGGCGCCGGACCGAGCTGCGCAAGCTCGCGCCGTTTCGCCTCGATGGTCTCGTCGGCGTCGCGCCGGCCGATCCAGACGACATTCGCGCGGTAGTGCGTCAACAGATGCCGCGTGAAGACTTCGCCGATGCCGCCGGCGCCGCCGATCACGACGTAGACGCCGCCGTGCCGATACGGCGCGTCGGCCGGTGCGGCCGACAGATCGCCGGGGAGTAGCTGCCGTCGATACCACTCGCCGTCGCGATAGGCCCAGGCTTCGCCCTCGGCGTCCGCCGGCAGTTTCGCGATGACCTCGACGGGCCAGTCCGTATCAGCGCCCAGGTCGGCCAGAAGGATCGGCCAATGCGGATATTCGCGGGCCAGGGAACCGACGAATCCGTGCAGGGCTGCCTGCGCCGGATCCACCGGTTCACCCCTGCGGATCTCCTGCGCGCTGCGCGTCACGATCGTCCAGCGCAGGCGGCTCGACCCGTGGTCGAGCTGCAGCAGCGCCTTGACGAGGCGGAACGCGGCAATGACGTCGCCTTCCTGCGCCGCCAGCAGCGCATCGTCGCCGGCCACCGCGCCAGCACCCGGCCGCGGCAGCCAGATCACGTGCTGCACCGCGTGCAGGGCGCGCAGCCGCTCGCACCACGCCTCCACCGCGTGACCAACCGGCACGTCCAGCGTCCGCGCCGCCGGATAGCGCGCACGCAGCAACTGCTGCTGATGCGCATCACCGCCGACGATGATCACGCCGGCGTCATCCGTCAGGGTCTCGTCGAGGAGCGGCGTTCGCACGCTCCATGCGGGAATCAGGAACTGCGTTCCGGCGGCGTCAGCGGCGCGTTCCTGCGCCGGCGCATCCGGCAGCGCGCGCGTGGCGAAACCGCGGATGCGCACACAGAGGTTGCCCTGCGCGTCGGTGATGTCGACGTCGAACTTGCGCAGGCTACCGGACGTGTCCGAGGCCTGCAGGCGGCAGTAGGCGACCGCATCGGCGGGCGGGGCGCGGAACAGGTCGAGTTCGTCGAGCGCGAAAGGCAGGTGCGGCCGGGGATTCGGCGCACTCGCCGGCGACGCGTGCGCGTCGATGGCCAGCCCGATGATCGCCTGCAGCGCGCCGTCGAGCAGGCTCGGATGCAGGGTGTAGTCCGTCGCGGTGTGCACGACCGACGGCGGCAGGCGCAGCGACGCGAGCACATAGCGTTCCGCGTCGCGGTTCGTGCCGACCGACAGGCCGGCGATGACGACGTGCGCGGGGCCGTAGTGGATCCGCATGGTCTCGAACTGCCGGTACAGCGATCCGGCCTCGATCGTGCCGTCGGCACGATGGCGCAGATCCTCAAGATCCAGCACCGCGACTGCGTCGTCGTGTTCCGCGGCGACGCTGACGCGTCCGGTGCCGTGCACGAGACGATCCCGCACGCCCTGCGTGCTGGACACCTCGTAGTCGCAATCGCCGGAGTCGAGGGGCTGCAGCGTGATGTGGACCTGCGTCGGGGCGTCGATCCGCAACGGTCTGAGCCAGACGACGTTGCGCAGCCGGAACGTGCGCATCGGTTCCTCAGGGGCGTCGGCCGACTCGCGCAGTGCCGCATGCGCCATTTCCAGATACGCCACGCCGGGCATCACCGGCGTGCCGTCGACGACGTGATCGCGCAGGAAATGTTCGTCGCCGGCGAAGCGCGAGCTGAACCGCTGCTGCGACAATGTGGACGTGTTGCGATGTAGCAGCGGATGCAGCGTATCGACCGGCACCGACGAGGTTTCGCGCGTCGCGACACTCGCTCCGCTCGACGTCGCCTTGTCCGCCCAGAAGCGCTGCTGCTTGAACGGATAGGTCGGCAGCGACATGCGCCGCGGCCGCTGCACCGGCAGACCTCGCCAGTCGATCTGAGCGCCCTGCACCCACAACTCGGCCAGCTTGTGATGCTTGCCCTTGGCGATCCAGTTGCGCAGCGCGGCCTGCAGATCATCGTCGGCCGCGAAGGACCGGAGCACGTCGCTGTCGTTCCTCGCCGTACCGCGATAGCAGCCCGCGGGCGACGGTTTGCCCGCGGCACAGTCGTCGAGCTGGCTGCGCAGCTCGTCCAGTCCGGCGAAGACGACGGCGAGGCGGTGCTCCATCGGCTGCCTGCCGACCTGCAGCGTATACGTCAGCGCCGCGGGATCGACCGGCTCGCCGCGCTGTTCTGCGCGCTGCAGGAACTCCAGGATGCGCCCGGCGTACGCGTCGACCTGCGCGACGCTCCTGGCCGACAGCACGAGCAGGTAGGAGCCCGGCGCGGTGACTGCTGCTACGGGCGCGGGCCGGTATTCCTCGAAGATCGCATGCGAATTCGTGCCGCCGATGCCCAGTGAACTCAGCGCCGCGCGCCGCGGCTGCGGCTGCTCGGGCCAGGGACGGTGCCGGTCGACGACGTAGAACGGCGAGGTATCGAGATTGAGCCGCGGATTGGCGCTGCGGAAATGCAGGCTCGGCGGCAACTGCCGTCGGCTCAGGCTCAACACGACCTTGATGCATCCGGCAAGACCGGCTGCCGTATCGAGATGGCCGAGATTGGTCTTCACCGAACCGATGCCGCAGTACTGCACCGCGGACGTCTGGCGGCGCCAGGCTGCCGTCAGCGCCGCGACCTCGATCGGATCGCCGAGCTCGGTGCCGGTACCGTGCGCCTCGACGTAGCCGATCGAGTCGGGATGCACGCCGGTGGATGCGAGCAGACCCTGGATCAGCTGTTGCTGTCCGTCGACGCTGGGCGCATAGAAACCGGCTTTCTGGGCACCATCGTTGTTGATCGCGATGCCGCGCAGCAGCGCGTAGATGTGGTCGCCGTCGGCGATCGCGTCGCTCGCGCGCTTGAGCAGCACGGCGGCGACGCCCTCGGAGCCCACCATGCCGTCGGCGTCGGCGTCGAAGGTTTTCACGCGGCCGTCGCGCGAGAAATTCAGACCCTTCAGATGAACGTAGCCGTGCAGTGTCGTGCCGCTCACGGTCGCGGCTCCGACGATGGCCTGACGCGATTCGCCGGCGAGCAGGCTGCGCTGCGCGGCATGCATGGCCACGAGCGACGAGGAACAGTTGGAATGCACCGCGAGGCTGGGGCCGGTCAGGCCCAGACGATGCGAAATCATCGTCGGGATCGTTCCGCTCTGCGACAGCAACCAGGCGACGTACTGGTCGCTGTCGGTCAGCATCCCGCTGTCGGCGGCGAGGCCACGCGACAGCAATGTCGCGTAGTCGTTGTGGCTGCTCGTGGTGAACACGCCCGTGTCCGGGATGTCCCCCGGCACGTAGCCGGCGTCTTCCACCGCCGCCCACGCCTGCTGCAGCAGCAGGCGCAGTTGCGGATCCATCATGTGCGCGTCGCGCGCAGCGACCTGGAAAAACTCCGCGTCGAAGAATTCCTTGCCTTCGATGTTGCCCCACGCGTAAACGTGGTGTGCGCCCGGCCGCGCCGGTGTAGCGGCGCGTGCTGCCGGTGTGGCGACCGCGATGCTGTCGACGCCGTTCACGAGGTTGTCCCAGAACTGCTCGTGGTGGCGCGCGCCCGGGAAATGGCAGGCAACGCCGATGATGGCGATGCAACCGGCGTATACGTCGGCAGCCGGTGCAGACGCGACCACGCCCGGTGACGACTCGGCCACTGGGGATGCGGCGTCGACACGGGCCGCTACGGGCTCCGCCGCGGCGAGCGCGTCGACGATGCGCCGGATGGAGCCGAACCGGAAGACCTCGGTGACCGGAAATTCGCGGCCGAATTGCGCAGCGATCTGTTCGGCGAGCAGCACAGCGGAAACGGAATCCCCGCCGATGTCGAAGAAGCCGGCACGCGGGTCGACGGCAGCGACGTCGAGCACCTCGCACCAGATGCGCGTCAGCCGCGCCTCGATCTCTTCGCGCCCCGGCATGCTCGTGGGTGCATGCGCGTCGGTCGCGCGCTCGGCCAGCTCCTGCCCACCCTGCCCCTGGGTCAGCGCTGTGCGATCGAGCTTGCCGTTGGCCGTCACCGGCAGCTGCGGCCAGGTCTCGAACACGGTCGGCACGAAGGCTTCGGGCAAGGTGTTTCGCAGCGCTGCGCGCAGGTCCGCCGCTTCCGGCGCCGCGCGGCCCGACGACGGTGATACGCACGCCACCAGTTGCTTGCCGTTGCTGCGTTCGCGCACGACGACTGCACCTTCGCCGACACCCGGTAGATCCAGCAGCGCCGCCTCGATCTCACCGATCTCGATGCGTACGCCGCGGATCTTGACCTGATGATCGCTGCGCCCGAGGTACTCGATGACGCCGTCCGCATCGCGCCGCACCAGATCGCCCGTGCGGTACAGCCGCGCGCCTTCCTGTGCGCTGAACGGATCGGCGACGAATCGCTCCGCCGTGAGGTCCGGCCTATGCCGGTAGCCGCGCGCCAGTCCGACACCGCCGATGTACAGCTCGCCGATCGCGCCGGTAGCCACCGGCTCGAGTGCTTCATCGAGCACATGGATC
>JAAFHE010000660.1 GCA_013298265.1 Lysobacterales bacterium
TGCGACGAGTAGAAATGTGCGCTGGTCGACTTTGGTCGAAGGTCCCGGGCGAGAGATCTTCCAAACTTGCGCGAGTAGTTACCTGGATTCGTCAGCGTTGCAAAAGCAAACGCCGCGCAGTGCGCGGCGTTTGGATGTCTTGCGGATCGGGCCGTGTAGGCCGCAGAAACGCAGAGAGCATTACTTGCGGCCCTTGCCGCCCTTGCGCAGGCCAGCCAGCGGATCCGGCAGCTTCAAGCCGCCGAGATAGTCGTTGATGGCTTCGTTGGTCACATCGTACAGCGGGCGGCCCATCACGGCTGCTGCTGCCTTGAGGCTGTCGCGCATGCGCTTGGAAACACGCAGGCTAGCGTCGCGAGTATCTTCGTCAACAGCTACTGCTGCGGCGGACTTTTTCATGATTTTCACCCTGAGATTAAGAAGTGCTGCTACGTGTACTGCGGGAATAGTATACGTGGCAGTTTCATGAAAATGACGCGACGACGGGCGCGCACATGTTACGAATTGTAAATAACGCCACGGATTGAGCCGAAGCGACGCCAATTTACGCCGACTGCAACATTGGTTCGTTCAGATGTCGGGGCTTTTGATGTCCGCGGGGCGGGTGGCTACCGTTCGGGCAGCGATGATACCGACTTCGTAAAGCAGGCACATGGGTATTGCGAGCATCACCTGTGACACCACGTCCGGCGGGGTGAGTATGGCGGCGACAACGAATGCGCCGACGACGACATAGCCGCGGCTTTCGGTCAGCTGCTTGGGCGTGACCCAGCCGAGCGCGACCAGAATCACAACTGCGACCGGCACCTCGAAGCACAATCCAAAAGCAAAAAAGATAACAAGTACAAAATCGAGATATTTCCCAATGTCCGTCATCATGGCCACGCCCTGTGGCGTGATCTTGGCGAGAAAGGAAAACACCATCGGCAGTACGAGAAAATATGCGAACGCGCCGCCGAGGTAGAACAGGATGACACTGGAAACCAGCAGCGGCATGCCAAGACGTTTCTCGTGCCGATACAGCCCAGGCGCGACGAAGGCCCAGAGCTGATACAGCACGACCGGCATGGCGACGACGAGCGCCGTGCAGAACGCCAGCTTGAGTGGTGTGAAGAACGGCGAGGCGACCTCGATCGCGACGAGCTGGCCGCCGGCCGGCAGGTTGCGTAGCAGCGGTTCGGCCAGCCATGCATAGAGCTTGTTGGCGAACGGCAGCAGGCACAGCAGTGCGGCACCTATCGCGAGCACGGCTTTCAGCAGACGTGCGCGCAATTCGATCAGGTGGGAAAAAAACGAGGCTTCGTCGCCCTGTTCCTGGTCAGCTGCGCTCATCGAGCTTCCTGCCGATTTCCTGGGTGCCCTCGCGGACCTGCTCAGCGGTCTCGCGGACCTGCTCCGCTGCGGTGCGCAGATCCTCGCGAGGATCCGCGGCGGCGGCTGTGTCGCGCATGCTGCGCTTGAGTTCTTCGGCAGCCAGCTCGCGCTCCACCTCGGTACGCACATTGGCCCAGCTATTGCGCGCGCGGCGCAGTAGGGCGCCGACGGTGCGCGCGGCGCCGGGCAGGCGTTCGGGTCCCAGCACGATCAGCGCGACGATGCCGATCAGCACGAACTCGCTGAAGCCGATATCGAACATCGCCGCGATTTACTCGGCTTTTTCGCGTTTGGTCTCGCTGGCGACCTTTTCGGCATCAGGCGCCGGGTCGGCCTTGAGCGTCGGCGCTTCCTCGTCGCTTTGCAGGCCTTTCTTGAAATCACGCATTGCGCTGCCGAGGTCGCCGCCCATGTTGCGCAGCCGCTTGGTGCCGAAGACCAGCATGACGATCAGCAGAACGACCAACCAGTGCCAAATGCTAAAACTACCCATTGTCCCACTCCTGCAAAGGAATCGCGTCGCCGTGAACGGCAAAGCGCGACAGTGTAGCCGTGCTTTGCAGTGGGGTCATGACGCCACGCTCACTCGGCCGATTGCGCAGTGTACTCCTCGAGACGGTCGCGGAAATCGACCACGACTTCCGGCACATTGCCAACTCCGCCCTCGAAGATGCGTCGTGGCGTGATGCCTTCGCCGAACACTGCCTGGTTGGAATCGTGATCGATGGCAATGACCGAACCGTCGAGGGCGACGCCGGCGAACAGGCCGCGTGCCCGCGAATACGAGTAGATCTCTGCCTTGAGCTGAGCGTCGGTGGACGCCTGCGCCGAGCGCCCTACCGGCCCGGCGGCAGCCGATGCGTCGGCGCCGAGGGTGAACTTGCCATGCACGATCGAATCCACGCCTCGACGGCTGCGAAACACCAGCACAACATCGGTTGACTGTACGCCAGCCTGCAAGCCGAGACTGCCGCCGGTCATGGTGATGAAACTGGGGTTGGACCAGGTGCCCTCGGGCGTCTTGACGACGATGAGGCCATGGCCGCGGCGACCGCCGACCACGAGACCGGCCTTGATGACATCGGGAATGACGGCTATGGCGTGCGCTTCGCGCAGCAGGTTGGAGGGGATGCGCCGGTCAGGCGCCTGCATGATTTCGTCGATGACGCGAACGGCTTCACGGGCGCGCTTGGCTTCGGTTTCACTGGCAAGCGTGCTGCTGGCGGGGAGCAGGCAGCATACGAATATCAGGACGTGCAATATCGATCGGCTCACGGGAATCTCGCTGGAGAAGAGGTCTGCGCCGCCTGCACGCCGCATCGCGCAGGCGCGACGACCGGAGCGTGCGTTCGCGCACAGCCCGGCCATGGTGTGGTTCAGTGCGGGAATCGCTGCTTAACGCAGACGGCGTCGAAGCAAGCCGAGGCAGGAGGCGAGTGCGAGCAGAGCGCCAAGCAGGGCATAGCCGAAGGGTGAACCGGCCGGTACGGTTTGCGGTGTCGCGACGCCGGTCGGGCAAGGCGCCTGAGGGCCGATCGCCAGTCCGAACAGCGGTACGCTGCGCAGATCTTCCGGCCCGGTGATGGGACCGAGCAGGGTCATCGCGCCGGTGTTTGGATCAAGGCGGGCGAGGTCGCTCCAGTCCGGCGGGAACGCATTCGCCGCGGGTGGCGGCGGTGGAATGTAGCTGACAGCGGCCCAGAGCTGCCCGCTGCTGTCGAAACTCGGCCAGACCGAGCTGATCTTG
>JAAFHE010000661.1 GCA_013298265.1 Lysobacterales bacterium
ACTCATCGAGGCTGGAGATGATCAGTCGATCGCCTTCCTTGACGCCGGAAACCAGCTCGACGGCATTGAGGCTGGTCGCGCCGACCTCGATCGCGCGGCGCTCGGCCATGCCGTCCTTGCCCACGATGTAGGCGACGCGGCCGGCGCCGGAATCGACGAAGGGACCGCGCTCGACCATCAGCACGTTCGGATGCTCGTCGATCAGGATGCGGGTGGACATGCGCTGGTTCTGGCGCAGCCCGGCCGGCTGTTCGCCGGTGAAGCGCACGCGCGCCGTGACCTGGCCGTTGACCACCTCGGGGCTGACCGCGGACAGCTCGCCGGTCAGGGTCTGGCCGGCGTTCTGGATCTGCGCGGGCATGCCGATCGCCAGTTCGCGGGCGAAAGTTTCCGGTACCGGCACCTCGACTTCCATCGCCGAAAGATCCACGACGGTCAGGATGCCGGCATTGGCCGCGACGTTGGCCTTCTGCTGCACCAGCAGCTGGCCGACCTGGCCGGCGACCGGCGAGCGCAGTTTCAGTTCGTCCACCTGGCGCTGCAGGTCGGTGACGAGCAGGCGCTGGCGATCGCGCGTGAGGCGCGCGGTCTTGAGTTCAAAATCCAGGCTTTCGCGTTCGAGCGCGACGTCCTTCCTGGCGTGCGCGAGATTGATTTCCGCTTTCTGCAGCGCATCCTTGGCGCGCATCACGTCCAGCTGCGGCAGCGCACCGAGCTGGAACGCCTTCTGCGTACGCTCGACTTCGCGCGCGGCGGTCTGGCGGTCGATCTCGGCCTGATCGACGGCCTTCTGCGTGGTCAGCTGCTGCTTGCGGTTGTCGATGCTCGTGCGTTCGGCGGCGAGTTCCGCGCTCTGCAGCGATGCCTGTTCCTGCTGCAGCCGGTTGCTCAGTTCGGGGCTGACGACCTCGGCCAGCACCTGGTCCTTCTCGACCTTGTCGCCGGCCTGCACGGTCAGCGTGACGATGCCGCCATTCGGCGCGTACAGGGTCGGGCTGACCGCCGCGACGAGGCGGCCCTGGGCAGAGATGTCCCGGGTGAGGTTGCCGCGCTTGACCTCGGCGAAGCGCAGGCGCTCGCTGCTGAAAGAAGCGCCCGAACCCAGCAGGCGGGTCATGCCCGGCACTATCCACGCGCCGAGCAGGACGACGACGCCGGCGATGACGGCGTATTTCCAGTAGCGCCGGGTCGGCGCTACGGAGTTGCTCATGGCTCTGTCCTGGGCCGAGGTATCGCGAATCATCTTGAGGTGCTCCGGAGTCGAGTCGGTGTCCGCCGCGGCGGAACGGTTCGGTATGAGCCTCCTTTAGCAACACCCGTGCCAGGCAATTATTTATTTTAATGTCAAATACTTAAGCAACAATCTCGAGCCGGCGACCTGTCCGCGGACAGGCCGCCGGACAGCGCAGTCCGGCGCCGGAAAGGACGCGGGCGGCGCTCGCCGCGCCGATGGCTTTGCCTTCGGCACCCCACCACGCCTGCGCCACCTGCGACCATTGCGCGGCCACCTGCATCCAGACCGGACGTGGACCGATCAAACTTCGCCATCGATGTGCCGGACAGCCTGCTGCAACGCGCCCAGCGCGGCGAGCTGCGCGCGTTCGAACAGATCTACCGCCTGTTCGAGCGGCCGGTCTACAGCCTGGCGCTGCGCCTGCTCAATGACGCGGATGCCGCGCGCGAGATCCTCCATGACGCGATGCTCAAGCTGTTCCAGCGCATCGACCAGTTCCGCGGCGATTCGCCGTTCTGGGGCTGGCTGCGCCAGATCGCCCTGAATGAAGCGCTGATGCGTCTGCGCAAGGACAAGCGCATTGAATTCGACGCGAGCTACGACGAGATCGAAACGGAGGCGCCTCCGCCCTGGGTGCATGCCGACGGCCTCGTGCTGGAACAGGCGCTGGGCCGTCTGCCGGCGCTGACGCGCAGTGTGCTCTGGCTCTATCACGTCGAAGGCTATTCCCATCCGGAGATCGCCGATGCCCTGGGCAAGAGCATCAGCTTCTCCAAATCCCAGGTCGCCCGCGGCACCGCACGCCTGCGCGGTTTCCTGGACAGCACTACGGAGTCGAGCCCATGTCTGATCGCCAACCCGCAACCGACCTGAACGCCGCGGCGGTCGGCCGCGCCCTGCGCGAGTTGCCGCTGGCGACGCCGCCGGGTGGCGGCTGGGATGTGCTCGCCGCGAGCCTGCGGGCGCAGGGACTGGTCCGCGACACCACCGCGAGCGGCGAGACCTTCGTGACTGAACCGGTCAGTGCGGACGCGAGCGGCAGGCCGGCCGCACGCAGCAGTGCGACCGCCCATACCGACCGCACCCGCGCGGCAGGCCTGCGCCGCGTCCGGCGCTGGGTGCCGGCGGCGCTGGCCGCAGGACTCGCGCTGCTCGCCATAGCGCTGGTGCCGACGAACCGCGACGCGGTCGTACCACCGCCCACGATGTCTACGGCCAGCAACGAAGCCGCACCCGGTGCGACCAGCGCGACAGACAGCACGGCCGAACTGGCCGGACTGCGCGGCGAATCCAGCCGCATTGAGGAATGGCTGCGCCTGCTGAAGGCCGACGAGACTCCGCTGGACGGTCGCAGTCTCATGGCCGCAACCGAGATCGAAGACATGATCGGCCTGATCGACCTGCAACTGGCCGCCGGCAGCGACACCGGCAGCGACACGCAAGCGCTGTGGCGCACCCGCGTGGAGCTGCTGCGCGATCTCGCCGCGGTCCGCACCACTTACAGCCTGGCTGGCACCGGCGTGGCCGCGAACGGAAACGCGACCGTACGCAACAACCGCAACACCTTGTGAGAATTGCCATGAAATATACTTTTTCTATTATTGCGGCGACGCTACTGGGCGTGGCGCACGCGGCCGAACCGGCAACCCAGGCCGGGGCCGCAGCGGCGGCAAAGGCCCGCGCCGAGGCCGCACGGACCGAAGCGGCGACGGCACGCACCGGCGCCGTAGCAAGAGCCGAGGCCTACGCCACGCCCGCCGCGGAAGCCGCGGCGCGCGCGGAGCTCGACGAACTGCGCAAGGAGATGCGCGAACTCGGCCGCAGGATGGGCGACATTTCCGTACGCCTGGGCGACGGTGGACCGCGCAAGTTCGCCTGGCGTTACC
>JAAFHE010000662.1 GCA_013298265.1 Lysobacterales bacterium
GGCTGACAGTGCGGTCAAGGGTACGGACATCAACGTCTCGACAGTCAATGGCGTCGTAACACTGGCAGGCGTGCTCGACAATCAGCACGCCATCGACAAGGCCATTACGATCACGAAAGGCATCAAAGGCGTGACCGATGTCGATACGCGGGCGCTGAAGCTGCGCAAGTAAGGGTCACTCCTGCAAACCATAGAGGCTTGTCGCCAGGGACACCTGCACGGCTCTTGATAGCCAAATGTATGCGCTCAGTCGTTATGCGGCTGGGCGTTTTCTTTTTGCTTGCAGCCGGAAAGGCAGAATGCGAGTCGATAGCGCGGAACAAGTCCTCGATTTCTGGTTCGGCGATGAACAGGCCGGCGCTTGGCCACCACCGGACTCGTTGGCAGCACGATGACCGGGCGTTTCGAGCGCCCCCATCGCGGCTTCTTGCCACTCGACAAGCTAACTCGGGAAAATCGCTTGCCGACGACACCACACCGACTTCTCTTGCCCGCTCATTCCTGCCGTCGCCAGAACCGCACAAAGCGCGCCACAGCCGTCCAACCTCCGCTCGTCTGGCCCTTCGTCAACGCCTTGCCGGCCCCTTTCCAGCACTCCTGGTGAGCTGACTTATCCCGACGCGGGCGGGAGCTTCTGAGCCGGTAGCTGCATTGCTGCAGGAATCTGCGACAATGAACGTCCGTTCGCGTTCGCGTACGGTCTTATCCCAAAGCTAACCAGGATTCCTGCTCCAATGTCTGCATTGATCTGCGGCTCGCTCGCGTACGACACCATCATGGTGTTCCAGGACCAATTCAAGAACCATATCCTTCCGGACAAGGTTCACATCCTGAATGTCGCGTTCCTGGTGCCGCGTATGCGCAAGGAATTCGGCGGTGTCGCCGGCAATATCGCCTACAACCTTAAGCTGCTCGGCGAAGACCCTGTTCCTATGGCTACTGTTGGTCAGGACTTCGGGCCTTACCATGAGCATTTCGTCCGTTGCGGCATACGCCTCGACCAGGTCAAGGTCATCGACGATCTCTACACCGCGCAAGCATTCATCACGACCGATCTGGATGACAACCAGATCACAGCCTTTCACCCAGGCGCGATGATGCGATCCTACGAGAATAATGTTCGTGACGTCGAAGGCATAACTTTCGGCATCGTAGGTCCGGACGGCCGTGAAGCGATGCTGCAGAACGCCGAACAGTTCGCGGAACGCAACACGCCTTTCATCTTCGACCCGGGCCAGGCCATGCCGCTTTTCAGCGGCGATGAATTCCGCGCCTTCATCGACAAGGCCCAGTATGTGACGGTGAACGACTATGAGTCGCAGCTACTGCAGCGAAACACGGGCTGGACCGAATCACAAATCGCCGAACGCGTCAAAGCCTACATCGTGACGCGTGGCCCGAAGGGGTCGCTGATCCATACCACCAAGGAAACGATAGAGATTCCTCCGGCGCACGAGCGCCGCGTTTCTGATCCGACCGGCTGCGGCGATGCCTATCGCGCAGGTCTGATCTACGGCCTGATGCGAGATATGGATTTCGCTACTGTCGGCCGCATGGCGTCGCTAATGGGCGCACTCAAGGTAGAGCATCCGGGCACGCAGAACCAGCGCTTCACCTACAGCGAATTCGCCGATCAGTTTCGCCAACAGTTCGGGTACGCGCTCGACTGAGGGCGCGCCTTCATCATTGAAAACGCCTGGTCGAACTTTGTCCGACCGGGCGTTTTCTTTTCGAACTTTCGATTCTGTCAGAGCGGGACGAACGGAATTCCCTGCGGAAGCGTGGGCGTCGCGAGGTAGTGGTCCCCAAGCAGGAAGGCGAACAATGCCATCAAGTATACAATCGAGTAGTTGAAAACCTTCATG
This sequence comes from Lysobacterales bacterium, assembly GCA_013298265.1. Lineage (GTDB taxonomy): Bacteria > Pseudomonadota > Gammaproteobacteria > Xanthomonadales > Rhodanobacteraceae > Tahibacter. The sequence continues at coordinate 1,866 of JAAFHE010000662.1, forward strand.
GCGAAAAATTCGTCAGGTGGATCCAACAGCACGAACGCGTAGTACAAGAACACACCACCAAGCACCAGCGCACCACCCAGATAGAAAAGTCCGCTCATGCCGGTAAGCCACGGCAATACGGTAACTACGAGCAAGAGCACCGTGTAATACATCACATGCCAGCGCGTATATTCCACGCCGTGAGTCACTGGCAGCATGGGGACCTGTGCGCGCGAATAGTCATCGCGGCGGAAGATGGCAAGAGCCCAGAAATGCGGCGGCGTCCAGACAAAAATAATCAGAAACAAAAGCAACGCATAAGGATGCACATCACCCGTCACTGCAGCCCAACCGAGCACCGGCGGCGCGGCGCCGGCAGCTCCACCGATAACGATGTTCTGCGGTGTCGCGCGCTTGAGATAAGCGGTATAGACCACCGCGTAGCCGATCAATGAAGCGAACGTGAGGATAGCTGTCAGCGTATTGACCCATGAAACCAGGATCAACATCGACAGCCCCCCGAGAGCAAGGGCAAAAATCAACACCTGACTCGGTTTGAGGGCACCTGTCGCGAGTGGACGATGCGCCGTTCGCGCCATCAACCGATCAATACGCTGATCGATAAGATGATTAATCGCCGCAGCCGAACCGGCTGCGAGCCATATCCCAGTGGCACCCAGGACTGCTGGCCCAAGCGGCGGCCAAGCGGGGACCGCGAGAAACATACCAATCACGGCCGTGAACACGATCAACGCAACAACACGGGGCTTGGTCAGCTCAAGATACTGGCGGAACGTCGAAATCTGCATCACTGACTTGGTTGCCACGCAAAGATTCTATGATGCCCATTGCAGCATGTATTCACGGCCACAGCCAGCAACAATAGCAGCCTGATCAGGTTCGCGAATCCGGACATCACAGCTAAGTTTCTATTAGAAAACACGCCACAGGGCGTCAAAAACTGCGCTTTCTCGAAAACCAACTACCGCCATATGCGTCTGAAAATATAGAACCGTAGTCGGGATAAGTGCCTCGGAGAGGCCGCCTCCGAGGCCACTTCCCACACCACCGGATATGCGGGTCCGCATCCTGCGGTAGGAACAGTTGAGGTCCGCGCAATTGCGTCATCCCGCTGCGCGGCCTGAGCTTCGTGTAGCACAGCAGTTGCGCTTCGCTTCGCTCGCAGTGGCCAGCTCACGAGAGGACTTGCATCTCCAAAAGTACGCCCATGTCGGGCGCACAAACCAAAACGCCATCCCTGGTAAGGGATGGCGT
>JAAFHE010000663.1 GCA_013298265.1 Lysobacterales bacterium
TGAGCGTAGAGCATTCGAAATTTCTCGCAGTGGTCCGAAAAACCCTCCTGTGCAGGAGGCATGTGGGTTCTATCGTTCCCCGGCTTCTATGCTCTGTTCTTGCACCAAGGCGCACACCACCCATTCGCCGTTGCGCAATCGCTGTCGCTTCGTCAGCCCTTGGACGCCTTCGCCCACGAATCCCGCAGCGTCACCGCGCGATTGAACACGGGCTTGTCTGCGGCGTGGTCGTAGCGATCGGCGACGAAGAAACCCAGACGTTCAAACTGGAACGCGGTTTCCGGCGCGGCATCGGCGGCGGCCGGTTCGAGCCAGCCCTGCACGACACGCCGGGAGTCTGGGTTCAGGTGATCGCGATAGGTCTTGCCGTCGCTGTCGTCGTCCGGATTGGCGACATTGAACAGGCGGTCGTAGAGACGGATTTCCGCCGCGACCGCGTGCTTCGCGCTGACCCAGTGGATCGTGCCCTTGACCTTGCGCTCCGCGCCCGGCAGTCCCGGCCGCGTATCGGGATCCAGCGTGCAATGCACCGTCGTGACAGTGCCGTCGGCGTCCTTGTCCAGCGACTCGCACTTGACGATGCCGACGCCGCGCAGACGCACTTCGCCGCCAGGCACCAGGCGATGGAAGCCCTTCGGCGGCACTTCCATGAAGTCCTCGCGCTCGATCCACAGTTCGCGCGAGAACGGTACGTCGCGCTTGCCGAAACTCTCGTTCTTCGGGTGATTGGGGAACGCCAGCGTTTCCTCGTGGCCGTCGGCGAGATTGTCGATGACGAGCCGGAGCGGATCGATCACGGCGAGACGGCGCGCGGCGTTCGCGTCGAGTTCCTCGCGCACGCAGCCTTCGAGTACGGAAAATTCGATGACGCTGTTCTGCTTGGTGACGCCGACGCGGTCGCACAGCAGGCGCAGCGCGGCCGGCGGAAAGCCGCGCCGGCGCACGCCCGACAGCGTCGGCATGCGCGGGTCGTCCCAGCCGGCGACGAGGTTTTCGTCGACCAGGGTCATGAGCTTGCGCTTGCTCATGACGGTGTAGTCGAGATTCAGGCGCGAGAACTCGATCTGCTGCGGTGTGCCGGCCGGCGCGTCGAGACCACGCGCGGCCAGCGAAGCGGCCAGCTGCGGATGGTGCGGCAGGTCGATCTCGCGCAGGCACCAGTCGTACAGCGGCCGGTGATCTTCGAACTCCAGCGTGCACAGCGAATGGGTGATGCCTTCGACCGCGTCGGAGATGCAGTGCGCGTAGTCGTACATCGGATAGATGCACCACGCGTTGCCGGTGTTCTGGTGCTCGACATGGCGGATGCGGTAGATCGCCGGGTCGCGCAGGTTGATGTTGCCCGAGCTCATGTCGATCTTCACGCGCAGCGTGCGTGCGCCGTCAGCGAACTCGCCGGCGCGCATGCGCCGGAACAGGTCGAGGTTCTCATCGACGCTGCGCTCGCGGAACGGCGAATTGCGGCCGGGTTCCGTGAGTGTGCCGCGATACGCGCGTACCTCATCGGCGGACAGGTCGCAGACGAAGGCCTTGCCGTCGGTGATCAGTTTTTCCGCGCACTGGTAGAAGACGTCGAAATAGTCGGAGGCATGGCGCAGCTCGTCCCATTCGAAACCCAGCCAGCGCACGTCCTGCTGGATCGACTCGACGTACTCGATGTCTTCCTTGGTCGGGTTGGTATCGTCGAAACGCAGATTGCAGCGGCCGCCGAACTCGCGCGCGATGCCGAAATTCAGGCAGATCGACTTGGCATGGCCGATATGCAGATAGCCGTTGGGCTCGGGCGGGAAGCGGGTCGCGACGCGGCCTGCGTGCTTGCCGGAGGCCTGGTCGTCGATGACGATCTGGCGGATGAAGTGATTGTGCAGCGGGGCTTCGTTGGTCATGGAGTCGCGGCTGCTTGCCGCCAGTGTCTCGGGTAAGACCGGCGAGTCTAACTCGCTCGGCAGGCCGGCCGCACGGCGTGCGGCCTGTCGCCCGCCCGGCCGGCGGCACGGCACGCGGGGCCGGGTCTACCAGCCGCGGTGGCGCAGGCGCACCGGCCCGCGCGCGTCGAGGATGTTCACGTGTTCGCCGTTCTGCAGGATGTCAAGCAGCCCTTCGCGCGCCAGCTCGACTGCGACGAGGCGCACTGGGCGCATGAGGTCGCGCCATTCCATGCCAAGGCGATCGGCCAACGTGCGCGCCGCGTCCGTCGGGCATATGCCGCCGCCACCGCCGGCGTGCAGCAGTTCCAGCAGGCACTCGCGCGTGCGCGCCGCGAGCGAATCGTCAAAACGATAGCGCGAGGCGAAGGGAGGCCAGCTACTGTCGACGGCCATAGCGACTCATGTGCGGAAACCGCGGCGAGGATGGCGCCACGTACGCGGCGCGGCTGTGCGCCGGATCACGCTGCATGGAGTTTCTGTGCCGGCAGCTCGATGAGGAAGTAGGGCAGGTCCATGACCGGCGCCTGGCGCCCGAACTGCAGCAGCGCGATCGATGCCTGGCCGCGGTGATGCGTGGCATGGTTGAACACATGCAGTACGAGCGACGCGAACGGCAGTGTGAACGCTGTGCCCTGCAGACTGTGATAGTTCAGATCACCCGCGATCGTGGCGGCGTCCAGCGTGTCGACGAACGGGCGCCAGCCTCGTGCGAACGCGACGAGACGCTGTTTCAGGGCCTGGCGCTCGGGTTCCAGCTGCTGGTCCAGCCCGGTGGCCGGAAACACGCTGTGCTGCAGGCGCGACTGCCACAGGTGCTCGACCAGCAGCAGATGATTCAAGGTGCCGTGTACGCTGCCGAAGAACTGGCCGCTGTCGCGGAAATAGTCGGCGTCGTCGAGTGCGTCGACTTCCGCATACAGTCGCTCCAGCGCCCAAGCGTGGTAATCGGCCATCAGTCGCAGATGCTGGTGCAGATCCATGAGCAGACACCCTTTGAAGAAAGGCCGCAGGATACGCGCTTTGACGGCGCTGGGGCCGGCGGATAGCGTTAGGCCCTGCAGCCGGGGGAGTGCGCATGCGTATCGTCTATCGGGCGGAGAACATCATCGACGCGCACCTGGTGCGCAATGTCCTCGAAGGCGCCGGTATCGGCGCGCATGTCGGTGGCGAATACCTGACTGG
>JAAFHE010000664.1 GCA_013298265.1 Lysobacterales bacterium
CCCGCACCGTGAACGCATTGGCATCGGGAGTCGCCGAGCTTGCGAGGCGTGGCAGTACCTCGAGCACCGAAGTACGCACGCCATCCAGATGCGCCGACATCTCTGCGGTCAGGTGCGGCCGCGCTGCAGCGATGACGGTATCGAGTCGTTCGAGCGTTTCCTGCGTCGTAAGACTGTCCTGGATCTCGCGCTCCAGTGCCGGGCTGCGCGGCGCCGCCAGGTAGCCCACGGCGTACAGCCCGAGCGTGATAGCAAGCCAGCCCGAGTCGATGATGCCGGCGAGAAAAAGTCCGGGCCCGGCGAGTGCCAGCACACAGCCCGCGATATTCGCGTTGCCGTAGAGCCACAGCAGCAGGCGAAGTCGGGCGGTGCGCTGCGTCACTGGTATCCCCGGATTTCCTTGAACACGGTGGTGAGCGGCGTGCTGCGCGCATCGAATGCGCGCCCGCCGGTAAGCTCGGCCAGGGCGCGCAATTCAGCGGCATCCGCCTCGCCGAACAGGATCGGAAAGATGCGCACACCGGTGGATCCATAGCGTCGCCGGAACGTTGCCGGACCCAGGCCTTCGTTGTTCTCGCCGTCGGTCAACAGCACGATGCTGATGTTGCGCTGGGCGTCGGCCGTGCGCTCTTTTGCGGCGACGTCTTCCGCCTCCGCCAGCGCGGAATAGATCGCGGTGCCGCCGTCCGCGATGAGCGTATCGGCATACTCACGCACCTCGTTTTCCGCCTGCGCGAGTGTGGTTTTCCCGAATGTGACGGTGCGTGATGGTGCCACGCGGGAAGAAAATGCGATGAGCACGACACGCTCGCGGTTCTGGAAGCGGGCGAATCGACCGCTGAGCGTGGTGGTGTCGGCACCGCTCAGCACCTTCAACGCATCGCGCATCGCCGTCATGCGATTGCCGCGCATCGAGCCGCTGGTGTCGAGGACAAAGATCGATGTCGATGGGCGTCGCCACTCGCCCTGATAGGCCTGCAGCACGGTGTCGATAACATCCAGCTGGTTCGGAAACGACAGTTCGACCACGGCGGCGCTGGGCAGGCTGGTGGCGAGGGCGGCATCCGGATTCGCCGGCCGCAGGTAGGCTGGCTGCAGCACGTCGCGCTGGAACGACACGCTCTTGATCGCGTCGACGATGTTTTGCCAGGCCTCGCGTTTGCCGGAATCCAGCAGCATCAGCGGGTAGTCGGCGGTGATCACGCCGTCCGTCGGGTAGACCAGCAACAACTGATCACCGGCAACCAGCGTTTGGTTAAGACGCAGCAGCACCGCTTCATAGTTGACGATTCCGTCAACAGCCGCCGGATCCTTGGCGAAGATTTCTGCCAGCCATCCGGAACTACCGGCGGTGACTGCCTGGCCGGACAGGAAATCACGCAGCACAGTCACGTCGACATCCGCCACGGAGAGGTCTTCGGTCTTTTGCGCGGCTGCGGCGGCTACGGCGAACAGCGCGCTCATGCCCGTGTTGGAGCTGGTGGGATTCGTCATGGCATAGCGAAACTCACCGGTTTTCACGGTTTGCGCGATGTCGCGCCAACTTGGCGTTTTCGCATCCCAGCCCAATGCCCGGGCCTTGGAGGTTTTCACACCCAGTGCGACGCGCGAATAGAACAGCTTCTCGCGTGCGACCGGTTTTGTACGCAGGGCCAGGGAAGGGTAAGCGCCGTTCGGTGGAAGGATCGCGTCGAACCGTTCGCCCGCATTGAGGCGGTCGACGATGTCGAGCGTGCCGGCGTAGGAAATGGTCATCTCGACGCCTGCCTTGCGCGCGGCCGCAAGCAACTGCGGCTCGATGTCGCGCAATTCCGAACCGGCCAGTACGCTGAAACCCGCCTGCGTTTGTCGCGCCGGGGCCGGCGGATCTTGCGCGTCCCGCCCGTTGCCGCAACTGGCGAGCAGCACTAGCAGCAAACCGCTGCCCAGCCAGCGCGGCAAGTGCGCTGCGATCACAGCACAACCTCGCTGGTTTTCGCTGGCCCCTCCACCGGTTGCCGCCCGCGGGCCCGGTCCAGATACGCGCGCGATTTGTCGACTTCCCCGGTCAAGGTATCGACCGTGCGCTGCATGGCATCGAGCGCTTTGACCTTGTAGTCGGACATCGCGTCCATCGCCTGATACACATTCTGGAATGCCTGCTGCAGCTTCGCGATTTCGATCGTGCTCGACGCCGCCTGCTGATGCACGGCGACGCTCTGGTCGCGCAGCAGTTCGCTGGTCGAGGCGATCAGGCTGCTTGTTGTGCTGTTGAGTGCGGTGATCTGGTCGAGGACGAGTTTCTGATTGCCCAGCGCCTGGGCCACGATGACGGCCGTGCGCAGGGCCGCTACCGTGGTGGTCGTCGCCCGGTCCACGCCTTTGATGAGCTCCAGATTGTTCTTGCGCACCAGATCAAGAGCGAGGTAGCCCTGCACGTTCACGCTTAGCTGGGTCAGCAGGTCGGTTGTTTTCTGCCGTGCGTAGAACAGCAATTCCTCGCGAATCACCCGCGCCTTGTCGGGATCGGTGGCATCCAGTGTCCGTGCGCGTGCATCCAGTTCAGTATCGAGCTGCCGGCCAAGATAGATGTACTTTTCCAGCCGCTCCATCAAGGTCCACAGGTTGACCTTTTCCTGCTCGACCGCGGCGTTGTCGCGCATCAGCTCGTCCTTGCCGTGCTTGAGTGCCTCGACGATGGCATTCAGATGGCCCTGCGAGCTTTGGTAACGATCAAAATAGTCCGCAAGCTTATTGCCGAAAGGTATCAGCCCGAGCAGCTTGCGCGGAGCGAACAGATCGCCCTGGCGCGACGGATCGAGCGACTCGATCGTGCGGCGCAGATCGACAAGTCCGTTGCCAATCTTTGCACTGCTGCCGAATACGCCGGTCGAAAGGGAACTGACCGATCGTTCGAGCAGGCGGTTGGAAACGCTCGCGGACGCTTCGATTTCCTTGTTGCCCAGCGCGTGCAGGCGCTCGGCCGTCGTCCGGAAGGCCGGATCGTTCTGATTGGCCGCCGCGACTTCCGTCACGAAGCTGCGCACCTGCGCATCGAGTGCTTGCAGGTCCTCGGGCTTCAATTTGATTTTGCCGCTGGCCGACTCCACCGGCACCACGGC
>JAAFHE010000665.1 GCA_013298265.1 Lysobacterales bacterium
CCAACGGATCTCGCGCCTGCCGATCGTTTCGGCCGCGGAGCGGCGCCTGTTGCAACGGGAGTTCAACCGTTTCGCGGCCGAAATGCCCGATCCACTGCCGTGCATTCACCATTCCTTCGAGGAGCACGCTGCGGTAGCGCCCGAGCGCACGGCGGTCGTTTCCGCCGGCACGAGTTTGTCGTACGGCGAACTCAACGCCCGCGCCAACCGACTGGCCCGTTACCTCACCGGCCTGGGTGTCGGGCCCGAAGTGATCGTGGGGCTATGTCTGGAGCGTTCGGTCGAGATGGTGGTGGCAGTGCTGGGCGTGCTCAAGGCCGGAGGCGCGTACTTGCCGCTGGATCCGAAGTATCCGCGGGAACGGCTGGCGCACATGCTTGAGGATTCGGCCGTGCCGATCCTGCTGACCCAAGAGCATCTGTTCGATCAGCTACCGTCGGTGTGGTCGCAGGTCATCTGCCTGGAACAGGCGGACGAACAGATCGCGCAGGAAAGCGCCGACAATCCCGATGTCGACGTGGCGCCCGAAAACCTCGCCTACGTCATCTACACCTCCGGCTCTACCGGTCTGCCCAAGGGCGTGGCGGTCGAACACTACGGCATCGCCAATCTGGTGCGCTGGCAGGCGCGCCAGTTCAAGTTGACCCGCGACAGCCGGATCTCACAGTTCGCCTCGTACAGCTTCGACGCTGCGGTCGGCGAGACCTGCATGGCCCTGCTCAACGGCGCTACCCTGGTGATGCTCGAACGCGAGGACCTGGCAGCGCACTCGCTGGTCGAGGCGATCAACCGGCACCGCATCTCGGTGATGGTACTCGTGCCGTCGATGCTCAAGGCACTGGACGCGGATGCACTTGAACATCCCGACGAGCTGACCATTGTCGCAGTCGGCGAAGCCTGTCCGCCGGAGCTGGCTTCGGACTGGTCGCGCCACTGCAAGTTCGCCAACGCCTACGGGCCGACCGAGTACACGGTGTATTCGCATCTGTGGGACGTGAACGCACAGGAAGTGGCCGTGCGTGGCGGCACGGTGCCGATCGGATTCCCGATCTCCAACACCAAGACCTATATTCTCGACGCCAATCTGAACCCGGTGCCGATCGGCGTCACCGGGGAGATCTACATCTCCGGTCAGGGCGTCGCGCGCGGCTACCTCAACAAGCCCGGCGCTACTGCGACCAAGTTCGTGCCGAATCCGTTTCTGATCTACGACGCCTTCGAGGAACACGAATGCCTCGACGTCAGGATCGCCGACGCCGAATTGCGCGAGTTCGAGCGGACCGCGCGCGCCGGCCAGCATTCGGCGGTGCGGTCCGATCCCAAGGACTGGCCGCGGCACCTGTCGCCGCCGATGATCTTCAAGCTGATCGATTCGCTGAGCCCGGATCTGATCGAGAAAACCCGTTCGTTTATCACCCAGCACGCCAAATCCAGCGCCGTCTACGGCGCCTTCAGTCGCTATCTGCTGGAGGGCGTCAACCAGTCCTATGCCTCCTGCGGGATCAACGCGCGGTTGCTGCGCCAGCTACTGCCGCTGCCGACGTTCGAGGGCGTGCGCGGCATCGATTTCGGTTTCGGCAACGGCGAGATCCTCAAGACTCTGCAGGACATGGGCGCGAACATCACCGGCCTGGACTTCAATCCAGTGTTCGTGCAGAAGGCGCGCGACGCATCGCTCAATGCGCAGATGGTCAAAGTCGACCTGGAGCCCGCCGAGTTCGCTCTCAGCAGCGGCATCGCCCCCGGCACCCAGGACTTCGCCGTTTCCACGCTGCTGCTCGACCGGCTCGCCAACCCGCGCAACATGCTGGAGAACTTCTTCGCAGTGTTGAAGGAAGGCGGCCGTTTCGCGATCCAGACCCTGCTGCCCATCGTCGGCGTCGACGACGGCGACGTGCAGGACCCGCTCACCTATACGCCCCAGCAGGAGCGGATCGTTCCCGGACGGGAGACCGAAGAGGACAAGCTGGCGCTCGTGCGCCTGCTGATCGGGCTGGGCGCGGACGCGATCGAAGTGCACAAGCTGCCCTATGCGGTGATGAGCCGCGACGGTCTGCAGGAGTATGTGCTGTGGAGCTTCACTGGCCTGAAGAACTCCGAAGCCGGGCGCAACGCCAGCGCCGGTCGCTATGACCAGATGTACAAGACCGGCGATCTAGGCCGTTTCCTGCCCGGCGGTGAGATTGCCTTTCGCGGGCGCATCGACAATCAGGTCAAAATTCGCGGCTACCGCATCGAATTGGGCGACATCGAAGCGGCGATTTCGGCCCATCCCAAGGTGGCCGACTGCGCGGTCCTCGCCTTGGACAATGCTCATGGCGGAAAGCAATTGGCGGCCTACATCGTCGCCACGGGCGCGGAGCCATCGTTGGAGGAGGAACTCGCAGGCTTTCTGCACAACAAGCTGCCTGGTTTCATGGTGCCGGCAGTGTTCGTGGCGCTGGAGCGGCTGCCGCTGCTGTCGAACGGCAAGATCGCCTACGACAAACTGCCGGCGCCTAGCGAAAGCACGCTCAAACGTTCCATGTTCGCGCCACCGCGCAACCGCTTCGAACGAGTACTGGCCGAGGCTTGGGGCAAGGTGCTGAATCTGGAGCGGGTCGGCATCCATGACAACATCTTCGAATTCGGCGGCGACTCGATCCTGATCCTGCAGATCCTGGCCGAACTGAACCAGGAAGGCATCCACCTGCGTGTCGGCCATTTCTTCGAACATCAAACCATTGCGCGGCTGGCCGAGGCGAACGTCGCCACCGCGCCGAACAGCGCCGAACAGGCGTTGATCAGCGGCGACGTGCGGCCGACCCCGATCCAGTGCTGGTTCTTCGAACAGGAACTGACTGACCCGAACCACTACAACCAGTCGGTCACACTGCAGGCGCGCGCAGCGCTGGACCCGCACGCGCTGGAAGAAAGCTTCCGCTATCTCGCCGAGCACCACGATGCGCTGCGCCTGCGCTTCAGCCGGAGCGAGGGCGGGTGGGAACCGTTCAATTGCGAATCCGTCGGCCATGAGATCTTCAGCCACGTCGAACTGACGGTAGCCGAGGGCGACGAGGCGACGAAGGCGATCCAGCAGGCTGCGTTGGAACC
>JAAFHE010000666.1 GCA_013298265.1 Lysobacterales bacterium
ATCCCTGTACGTCGTGCGGTGCTGGACAGTCCGGAGTTCAAGGCGCTGTGGGAGCGGATCAAGCATCACACCACGTATCGCGTGCAGTTCGACAACGAGAAGCTGATCGCGGATTGCATCGAAGCCGTCCGTGAGTCCCCACGCATCGCCAAGGCGCGGCTGCACTGGCGCAAGGCTGAGCTGGCGATCGGGCGAGGTGGCGTCGCGGCCGAGGAGCAAACCGGATCTGCCAGCGTCACGCTGGACGACACCGATATCGAGTTACCGGACGTTCTTACGGATCTGCAGGACCGGACCCAGCTCACCCGGCGTTCCATCCAGCGAATCCTCGTGGGCAGTCTTCGACTGGATGACTTCAGGCGCAACCCGCAGCAGTTTATCGAGCAGACGGCCGAAGCCATCAACCGCCGCAAGCGACTGGCCCTGGTGGACGGCATCAAGTACCAGCGCATCGGCGAAGGCAGTTTCTATGCGCAGGAGCTGTTCGAGGAAAACGAGCTGCGCGGCTACATAGGCAACATGCTGATGAACACCGAGCGCGCCGTGTACGAGCACGTCGTTTACGACTCGGAGGTGGAGCGCGAGTTTGCCAGCGAACTCGAGCGGAACGACGCGATCAAGGTATACGCAAAACTTCCGGGCTGGTTCCGGATTCCCACCCCGCTGGGTTCCTATAACCCCGACTGGGCGGTGTTGGTGGTTGATGAAGAAGGGCGTGAACGGCTTTATTTCGTCGTCGAAACCAAAGGTGGCTTGTTCAGTGACGTATTGCGGCCCGTCGAGGAGGCCAAGATCCGCTGCGCCAAAGCTCACTTCAAAGCGCTGGCTCAAGGCGTTGCGGAGAATGCGGCTGAGTATGTCGTGGAACGATCCGTGGAGGGCTTGCTATCCCATGTGTGACGGCGCAGCCCGGGAGTCCAGTGCACCTTGGTGAAGCAGCAGGGTTTTGAACCCTTGTTCGTCCCAGGGGTGAATTTTTGTAGGGATTTTCAATCAATAGCTTTTGTTCTTGCGCGTTCGGAAGCCGCCAGAAAATCTACTATTTCCCGATGCAAAAGCTCGAGAAAATGGTCCCCAGCAGATCATCACTGCTGAACTCGCCGGTCAGCTCCCCCAGATCCCGCTGCGCATGACGCAGCTCCTCGGCGGCCAGTTCGCCGGCCTGCTGCACGACCAGCGCGAACTCGGCCGCGGCCAGGTGCGCGGCGACGCGTTCGAGCGCGACGATGTGACGCATGCGGGCGCTGAAGGCGCCGTGGCTGTCGTCGCCGCTGCCGCCGCTGGCCAGGGTCTTGAGTTCGCGGCGCAACAGGCCGAGGCCGTCGCCGGTGCGCGCGGACAGGTCAATGCGGATACCGCTTTGTGTTTCCGCGCGTGAGGGCGTTGCGCCGGGCGTGAGGTCGATCTTGTTGCAGACGACGATGCGTGTCTGCCCCGATTGCGCCGGGCCGAGCAGGGCTAGGTCGTCGCTCAGATGCTCGGTGTCGGTCACGAGCAGCGCGACGTCGGCGCGTTCGAGTTCATTGCGCGCACGGCGCATGCCTTCGCGTTCGACGATGTCGGTTGAATCGCGCAGGCCGGCGGTGTCGACGAGGGTCAGCAGCACGCCGTCGAGCTGGATGTTTTCGCGCAGCACGTCGCGCGTGGTGCCGGCGATCGGCGTGACGATGGCGCGGTCCTGCGCGGCGAGCGCGTTGAGCAGGCTGGACTTGCCGGCGTTGGGGCGGCCCGCGATGACGACATGCAGGCCGTCGGTCAGGCGCACGCCGCGGCGCGTTTCGGCGAGCAATGCCGAGAGTTCTTCGCTGACGCCGTCCAGGCGGGCGCGCAGTTCGGACGTGGCGAGGAAGTCGATCTCTTCTTCCGGAAAGTCGATCGCGGCTTCGATGTAGACACGCAGGTCGATCAGGTTCTTGAGCAGATGCTTCACGCGCGTGGAAAACACGCCGTCGAGCGAGCGCAACGCGGCGCGTGCGGCGGCTTCGGACTGGCTCGCGATCAGGTCGGCGATGGCTTCGGCCTGGGCCAGATCGAGCTTGCCGTTGAGGTACGCGCGTTCGGAGAACTCGCCGGCGCGGGCGGGGCGTGCGCCGAGTTCGCAGACACGGCGCAACAGCAGGTCCAGCACGACGGGTGATCCGTGGGTCTGCAGTTCGACCACGTCTTCGCCGGTGAACGAGTTCGGTAGTGGAAAATGCAGCAAAATACCGCGGTCGATGAGCGCGCGTGTGGCGTCGCGGAATGCGCAGTAGTGCGCATGGCGCGGCTGCGGTGTCCGGCCGAGCAGGGTGGTCGCGATGGCTGTCGCTGTCGCGCCCGACACGCGCAACACGCCGATGCCGCCGGCGCCCGGTGCGGTCGCGATCGCGGCGATGGTGTCGGCGTTGGCGGTCATGGTCGGCCTGTGGGCGCAATCACCGGCGCTTCGCGTTTTTCAGCGTCGGCGCACGGCGCAGCAGCAGGGAACAGCGACGGCGCCCGGACGTTGCCGTCCGGGCGCCGCTGGCGATCACGCCTTGTCGGATGCTTCGATGCGGCGCGTGATGATCCACTGCTGCAGCAGCGAGGTCATGCCGTTGACGGTCCAGTACAGCACCAGGCCGGCGGGGAAGAACGCGAACAGCACCGAGAACACCACCGGCATGGCTTTCATCATCTTGGCCTGCACCGGATCCATGCCCGTGGTCGGGGTCAGGTACTGCGTCGCGATCATGGTCGCGGCATTGAGGATAGGCAGCACGAAGTAGGGGTCGGGCGCCGTCAGGTTCTGGATCCACAGGAAGAACGGCGCCTGGCGCAGTTCCACGCTTTCGACCAGCACCCAGTACAGGGCGAAGAACACCGGGATCTGCACCAGCATCGGCAGGCAGCTGCCGAGCGGGTTGATCTTTTCCTTCTGGAACAGCTCCATCTGCGCCTGGCCAAGCTTCTGGCGGTCATCGCCATAACGGTCCTTCAGCGCCTGGATGCGCGGCTGCAGCTTGCGCATCTTGGCCATCGAGCGGTACTGCGCTTCGCTGAGCTTGAAAAAGAGCGCTTTGATCAGCAGCACCAGCAGGATGATGGCGACACCCCAGTTGCCGGTCAGCGC
>JAAFHE010000667.1 GCA_013298265.1 Lysobacterales bacterium
GGCGGCGCAACTGGCGCTGCGGCATCCGGGGCTGGGCGTGGGCCTGCATTTCAATCTGACGCTGGGCCGGCCCAGCGCCGATCCGCGGGAAATCCCCGGCCTGCTTCTGCCCGACGGCACGTTTCCCGCGCGCGGTGTATTGGGGCGCCGTCTGCTGCTGGGACGCGTCTACAGCGCGCAGCTGGCGGCCGAACTGGAGGCACAACTGGCGGCGTTCGACCGGTTGGGCCTGGTGCCCAGCCATGTCGACAGTCACCAGCATGTGCATGCGTTTCCGCAGGTCTTCGACGTGCTCGCGCGGGCGTGTGCAGCGCGTTCCCTGCCGCTGCGCCAGCCGTGGGTAGCGCGTCACCGTGGCGCGCGCCCGCGTCTGGGACGGGCAGTGCGCACCGGTCTGCTGGCGTGTATGACTTCGCTGAATCAGCGGCGCTGGCAAGGGCGCCTGCGCAGCAACAGAGCCTTCACCAGTGTGTTCGATCTGGGTGCCGTGCCCTCCCGGCTGGACGCCAGTCACTACCGGGCCCTGCTCAGTAACGTCCAGGCGTTTCCCTGTGAGCTGATGGTGCATCTGTCGCGCCGGCCGGGTGATGTGGAAGGACTCACACGCATCGGTGACGTATCACATGCCGAGTGGCAGTGCCTGATGCAAGGAGCCCTGGCGCAGGTCATTGCCGAGCAGGGCTGGCAGCTACGCAACTACCGCGACGCCTTTGACGAGGAACGGCGCTGATGTATCGGGACATGCACGAGGGACGGCCATCCGCGCTGCGGCGCTGGGCTCTGCGTGAGCTGGTTTTCTTCACCCTCGCCAATCACTTGCCGCGACTGTGGATACTCGACCGCTATCGCCATCTGCTGTACCGCCTGGCCGGCGTGCGGCTGGATGGGCCCTGCACCATCCATGGCCCGCTGAGTGTGCGTCCCTATGGCGCGTGTCCGCAGATCCGCATCGGCACGGGCACGTTTCTCAATGTGGACACGGCCTTCACCTGTGTCTACGACGGGGTGCGCATAGGCGCCCGCGTCCAGATCGGGCCACGGGTGAGCTTCGAGACCATGGGCCACGGCCTAGACTACGTGCCGGACAAGGGGCGCGGCCGTACCTCGGCACCCATCGTCGTGGAAGACGAAGTATGGATCGGCGCCAACGTCGTGATCCTGCAGGGCGTGACCATTGGCCGCGGTGCGGTCGTCGCCGCCGGCGCTATCGTGAATCGCGACGTCGCTCCCTATTCGCTGGTAGGCGGCGTACCGGCCCGGCTGATACGTACGTTGACGCAGCCCGGCGCGAACGAAGCTGTATGAAAGTCCTTCTGTTCGCTAATACCGATTGGTATTTATATAATTTTCGCATCGGTCTGGCGCTCGAGCTGCGGCGCCGGGGCGTCGAAGTCGTGCTGGTCTCGCCGGACGGTCCCTACGGCTCGCGCCTGCAGGCCCAGGGGCTGCGCTGGATCGTGGCGCCACTGAGGCGGCGCAGCCTGGATCCGCTGCGCGAACTGCGCACGATGCTTTGGCTTTGGCGCCTGCTGCGACGGGAACGGCCCGATCTGACGCACGGCTTCACGATCAAATGCGCGGTGTATGCGTCGATCGTAGCCCGCTTCGTGGGCGTTCCGGCGCGCGTAGGCGCAGTGACGGGCATGGGTTACGTCTTCGCCAGCAGCGATCTGCGTGCGCGTCTGCTGCGTCCACTGGTGCGCGGACTGATGCGCGCCGCGCTCGGCGGGCCGCGTCTGCGTCTGGTGCTGCAGAATGCGGACGACGTGGCGCTATGCACCCGTAGCCGCCTGGTTGATGCGCGGTGTATCCGTCTGATTCCCGGGTCAGGCGTGGACCTGTCCCGCTTCACCCCACGCAGCGATGCGCTAAACACCGGCACCTTGCGCGTGCTGCTGGCGGCGCGCCTGCTCTGGGACAAGGGCATCGCCGAATACGTCGAAGCCGCGCAGCAGCTCACGGCGGCCGGCCGGACCATCAGTTTCCAGCTCGCCGGCATGCTGGACGAAGGCAATCCGGCGTCGGTGCCGCGCACCATGGTGGAAGCCTGGGTGGCCGAAGGATCGATCGAATGGCTCGGCCATGTAGAGGACATGCCAGGCCTGCTGGCCCGTACCGACGTCGTGGTGCTGCCGAGCTATCGCGAGGGCTGCCCGAAGTCGCTGATCGAAGCCGCCGCCTGTGCCTTGCCGTTGATCACCACTGATGTGCCCGGCTGCCACGATGTGGTCTGCCACGAAACCAATGGTCTGTTGATTCCTGCGCGCGATGCGCGGTCGTTGGCAGAGGCCATCGCGCGCCTTGACGACGACCGGGTGCTGGGGCGTCGCCTGGGCCTCGCCGCACGCGAGCGCGCCCTAACGGAATACGACGAGCGCTCGGTGATCGCTCGCACACTGGCGGTGTATCAGGAGCTGTTGCCCGACTTCACCGGATTGGGGCCGGCACGGTGACCACGGGCACGCTGTGCACGCACCCATCGGGTGCGTCCATAGATGCCACGGCTACCCCGGTGAATGGTGCGAAGATCTTGGCGCAAGGCGGCATCTGGATCGGCTTTGGGGCGGCTGCTGTAGAACCGGTGTGAGAAATACGGGTTAGGTCATTGCCTTCGTATTGACGCGCCCGCCGGCGCCGCGCTGAGCATGACCGTGCAGCAGGATTGCGCTACGGCGCTGCCGCGAAGGGATCTTCCCAGCCGGCGCTCCCGCGGAGGGATCTTCCCAGCCGGCGCTCCCGCGCCTACGCTGCCGGTTCTGCCTATTGCCCATGACTGTCCATGTCCGACTCCGAAGTGTCCGAGGCGCCGCCGGCGCGCTCGCTGCTCGCCGACATCTCGCTGCCGGCGATCGTCGCCGGCTTCGTCACGGTGCTGGTCGGCTTCACGAGCTCGGCCGCGATCGTGTTCCAGGCTGCGCAGGCGGCCGGTGCCACGCCGGCACAGCTAGCCTCGTGGATGTGGGCGCTGGGCCTGGGCATGGGACTGACCTGCATCGTGCTGTCGCTGCGCTACCGCGTTCCGGTGGTCACGGCCTGGTCTACGCCGGGGGCGGCGATGCTGACCGCCGGCGCGGCGGGTCT
>JAAFHE010000668.1 GCA_013298265.1 Lysobacterales bacterium
CGGCAAGTGGCTGTTGCCGCCATGTAGCATTCACCGCCATCGCTGGCGTGGCGCTGGCAGATCGAACGGAGGCGTACGTACATGAAGGTAGCAATCAACGGAGCCGGCATTGCAGGTACTGCGCTGGCCTACTGGCTGAGCAAGCTTGGCCACGAGGTGGTGCTGGTGGAGCGTGCGCCCGAACTGCGTACCGGCGGATTCGTGCTCAATCTCTGGGGCATCGGTTACGACGCGCTGGAGAGAATGGGCCTGTTGCCAAGGCTGCTGGAACTGCAGCACCACTCTGACGAACTGCGCATGGTGGATCGGGCGGGACGAACCCGTGGCGGCTATCCCTCCCGTGTTCTGTTGAAGCTCGCCAAGGGACGCATGGCCTCGCTGGCACGCTCCGATATCGCAGCGGCCATCTACGGTTCGTTGGACGGTCGGGTGGAAACGGTGTTCGGCGACAGCATCACCGCGATCCACGATGACGCGTCGCGTGTGCACGTCGAGTTCGAGCATTCGCCGCCGCGGGAAGTGGACCTCGTGATTGGCGCTGACGGGCTGCACTCGCGTGTTCGCCAGCTTGTCTTCGGCCCCGACGCCGCGTTCGAATATCCGATGGGATGCCACGTCGCTTCGTTCGAGGTCGCCGGTTATCGGCCACGTAACGGCAATACCTACGTGGCGCACACGGCGCCGGGCCGGTATGTGGCGCGCTTTCCGATGCGTGATGACCGGATGCTCTTCTTCGTCTTGCTACGGGACGAGCATCTCAAGGGGCGGATTCCAACCAGTCATCTCGAGCGCAAGATGGCGCTGACCGATGCGCTCGCCGACATGGGCTGGGAGTCCGCGGTCATACGGTCAGCACTCCAGCAGGTAGACGACATCTACTTCGACAGCATCAGCCAGATCCGCATGGATACATGGGCCAAGGGCAGGGTTGTGTTGATCGGCGATGCCGCGGCCTGTCCGTCCCTCATCGCGGGAGAGGGGGCAGGCTTCGCGCTGGCGGCGGCCTACGTACTTGCCGGCGAACTGCATCGGCATGGTGGTGACAGTGGAGCGGCAATTGCTCGGTACCAGGCGCTTCTGAAAGCGCCTCTCGCTCGCAAGCAGAAGCAGGCCGAAAGCCTGGCGGCCTCATTTGTTCCGAGAACATCGCTAGGAGTACGCGTTCGCGACTACGCCACGCTACTGATGCGCCTGCCGGTATTTCCCAAAATCCTGATGGGGCGCTATTTCCATGATGAGATCGCATTGCCGGACTATGGGATCTGACGCCCAGTCGGTGATCTTCTCTCATACGATGGTTCGTTCCAGCGCCATGTGACGTGATAGAAGCGACGCTGCCGCCGGACTCTGCGACGCATAGGAGGGAAAGCTGCAGCGCCTATTCACTACCCAGTCGCCCGCGCCCAGCAGAATTCCGATTTGTGTCTGGCGCGTGTGGCCGGCTCGTGTGGCCGGCTCGTGTGGCTGTGCAGCGACGGCAACCTGGGGCCGGCAGCTCGCGCCGCCGGCCCCGTTGGCGTCAGTGATGCCCGCCTGCCTCGGCGCCGCCTTGGCCGTCGGGTAGTACGACCTTGACGTTCTGCATCATGCCCTGGTCCTCGTGGTCGAGGATGTGGCAGTGCAGGACGTATTCGCCGATGTAGCGCTGGTAGCGGGTACGTACGTAGAGGCTGTAGCCGCTCTTGACGAACAGGGTGTCGCGCCAGGTGCCTTGCATGGCTTCGTAGTCGGGATCACCGCTGCCGGGCAGGCTCACATCGACGCCTTGCGGGTTGAGGATGCGTGAAACCTCGAACGGATTGACGTGGATATGGAACGGATGGCCGCCTGCCGCCGAGGCCAGCATCCATTCTTCGACGTTGCCCAGGATCAGCGTGCGCGCGGTCTTGGGGTCGTAGGGCTGGTCGTTGACCATGAACTTGCCGTTGGCGATGTTGAACGTCACGCACTGGGCTGCTGTTGCGGGCAGGCTGGGGTTCGTGGTGCAGGGTTTCGCGACCTTGGTGAGTTCGCTGTCGGTGACGGGGGCGTGCGGCACGAATGCGTTCAGACGCAGGCCGTCGACGAGATCGGCGATCACCTTGTCCTTCACCGTGGCGGGCATCCAGCGGGCCGCGGAGCGGACCAGCATGCGGGTAAGGTACTCGGCCGGGTTGTTGCCTACCGGCAGACCGGGCGCGACCGACACGGTGCCCAGCAGGCGCCGGCTCTCGGTTTCACCGGATACCGAACTGGTGGCTGCGATGTTGCCGTCGATGACGCACCAGTTGCCGGCGGTCGGGAACACCATCAGCAGATCGCTGCGATATCCCGGCTGCAGGATGGTCTGCGTGCGCTGGGTCGTGCGCATATGCGTCAGGCCGTCGCTGGCGATCTCGAACTGCGTCAGCGGCGCGCCGACGCAGTTGCGTGAGATCCACTTCGCGTGGTCGCGCAGATTGCGCAGCTCAGCAGGCTTGGCGCCGCTGCGCATCGGCATGAACTGCAGGTTGATCGAATCGCGGATGCCGGCGTGGATCGTGCGCCAGCGCTCGACCCGCCCGGCGACCGCTTCGGGGAAGCGCGGCATGATCTGTCCGTTGATGCTGGTGTAGCGGCCGGACGGTCCCCAGACGCCGAAGCCGAGCTGGTCGTAGTTCTCGATCGTGCCGACGTCTTCGGGGCCGCAGGCCCAGGTGCCGTCGGGATTCTTCTTGATCGGCGAGGTCGGATCGCTAGGGTTGGTGCGGCAGGCGTAGGCGACCTGCTGTAACAGCACGATCCGTTCCTTGTAGGAGGCGCCGTTCTCGTCGCGCAGCAGGGTGTCGATGTCGCCGTTGCGAGTCGGCGTCGGCGCGCGGTCGCCGTGCACGATCAGCGCGCCGGCCATGCCGCTGGCGACCTGCAGCGCGGTCGAGCCGTGCAGATGCGGGTGATACCAGAACGTGCCCGCCGGGTGGGTCGCGGGAATGTTGTACTCGTACTCGAACGAGACTTTCGGGCGGATCGTGATCAGCACGTTGTCGCTATTGCCAGAGGGGCTCACCCACAGTCCGTGCGAATGCAGATTGGTCGAATTGAAGCAGTGCGGCGTGTTGAT
>JAAFHE010000669.1 GCA_013298265.1 Lysobacterales bacterium
GGAACGCGGCGGTGATGCCGGCGCTGGAAGCCTTCCTTTTCGCCGCCGCACGCACTGCCTCAGAGCAGTGAGCGCAACCGGTACAGCGCTTCGAGCGCCGCCTTGGGCGTGAGGTCGTCCGGGTCGATCTCGCGCAGCGCACGTTCCGCTGCCGAGGCCGTGACGAACAGGCCCATCTGCTGCGGCGCGTCCAGCGCGGCGCGCGTCGTTGCGACGCTGCCGCCGGCCGGCTGCTGCTCCAGTGCCGCAAGATAGCGCCGTGCATTCGCGATGACGCCTCTCGGCAAGCCGGCCAGCGCCGCCACCTGCAGGCCGAAGCTGCGATTGGCCGGACCTTCCTTCACCGCGTGCATGAACACCAGACTGTCACCGTATTCGACCGCGTCCAGATGCACGTTGGCGATGCCGCTGTAGTTCGCGGCAAGTTCGGTCAGTTCGAAGTAGTGCGTCGCGAACAGCGTGAACGCGCGATTGCGCTCGGCGAGTTGCACGGCGCAGGCCTTGGCCAGCGCAAGGCCGTCGTAGGTCGAGGTGCCGCGGCCGACTTCGTCCATGAGCACCAGGCTCTGCGCGGTCGCGTTGTGCAGGATGTTCGCGGTTTCGGCCATCTCGACCATGAAGGTCGACTGGCCGCGCGAAAGGTCGTCGCCGGCGCCGATGCGCGTGAAGATGCGATCGATCGGTCCGATCCGGGCTGCGTCGGCGGGCACGTAGCTGCCGATGTGCGCGAGCAGCACGATCAGCGCGGCCTGGCGCATGTAGGTCGACTTGCCGCCCATGTTCGGTCCGGTGATCACGAGCATGCGGCGGTTGTCGTCGAGTCCCAGGTCGTTCGGTTCGAACGGATCGTCGCGCACCTGCTCGACGACGGGGTGGCGGCCGCGCCGGATCGCGATGCCGTCGTCGGCGACGAGTTCCGGCGCGACCCAGTTCAGCGCGTCGGCACGGTTGGCCAGCGTCGCCAGCACGTCGAGTTCGGCCACTGCCGCGGCGGCCTGCTTGAGTGCGTGCAGTTGCACGTTCAGGGCGTCGAGGACGGTCTCGTACAGTGCGCGTTCGCGCATCAGCGAACGCTCGCGCGCCGACAGCACCTTGTCCTCGAACGACTTGAGTTCCTCGGTGATGTAGCGTTCCGCGCCCTTGATGGTCTGGCGTCGCGTGTAGTGCGTCGGCGCCCGGCTCGAATGCGCGTTGCCGATCTCGATGTAATAGCCGTGCACGCGGTTGTAGCCGACCTTGAGCGTGGCGATCCCACTGGCCTCGCGCTCGCGCTGCTCCAGGTCAAGGAGGAACTGGTCCGCATTGGTCGACAGCGTGCGCAGTTCGTCCAGTTCGGCGTCGAAGCCGTTGCGCAGCGCGCCGCCGTCGCGCAGCAAAGCCGGCGGCTGGTCGACGAGTGCGGCCGCGAGGTACTCGGCGGTCGTGGCGTGTTCGCCGATCTGGTCGAGCAGGCGGGACAGCAGCGGGTTGTCGGCGGATGCCAGCACGTCGCGCAGGTTCGGCGTCTGTGCCAGCCCGTCGCGCAAGGTCGACAGGTCGCGCGGTCGCGCCGAACGCAGCGCGACGCGCGCGAGAATGCGCTCGAGGTCGCCGATGCCGCGCAGGATTTCGCGCAAGGCCTCGCCGCGGCGCTGGTCGATCAGCGCCGCGATCGCCTGGTAGCGGTGGCGCAGCGCGTCCTGCGCGCGCAGCGGCCGGTGCAGCCAGCGCTTGAGCAGGCGCGCGCCCATCGGCGTGACGCTGTGATCGAGCACGCCGAGCAGCGTGTGCTCGCTGCGTCCGCTCGCATGCGCATCGAGCTCCAGGTTGCGCCGCGTCGCCGCATCCAGCGCGATGGTTTCGCCGGCGTTCTCCACGGCCAAGCCCGACAGATGTGGCAAAGCGCTCTTTTGCGTTTCCTCCACATAGCCCAGCAGCGCGCCCGCGGCGGTCACGCCGAGCGGGAAGCCTTCGCAGCCGAAGCCCGACAGGTCGCGCGTACCGAAGAAACGGCACAACTGGCGTGTCGCCGTATCGAGGTCGAAATGCCAGGGCGCGCGCTTGCGCAGCCCCGGCAGTTCGGTGACGAAGCGCGGCCAGGCGATGTCTTCGCTGACCAGGCTTTCCGCCGGCTGCAGGCGTGCGAGTTCCGACGCTAGCGCTTCGGGCGTCGCGGTTTCGCTGAGCAGGAAGCGGCCGCTCGTCAGATCGACCCAGGCCATGCCGTAGCCGTTCTTGCCCGCGGCGATGCTCAGCAGGTAGTTGTCGCGACGTTCTTCGAGCAGCGCCTCGTCGGTGACGGTGCCTGGCGTGATCACGCGCACGACCTTGCGCTCCACCAGCCCCTTGGCGAGTGCCGGATCGCCGATCTGCTCGCAGATCGCGGCCGACTCGCCCAGCTTGACCAGCCGCGCCAGGTAACCCTCGGCCGCGTGATGGGGCACGCCGGCCATCGGTATGGGCTGGCCACCGGAATGGCCGCGCTGGGTCAATGTGATATCGAGCAGCCGCGCCGCCTTGCGCGCGTCGTCGTAGAACAGTTCATAGAAATCGCCCATGCGGAAGAACACGAGCGTATCCGGATAGTCCGCCTTGGCAGCGAAGTACTGGCGCATTAACGGGGTGTGCTCGGAGGCGGCCGCGCCGTTGCTCGGTTCTTTCTTGTTAGCTTCTGATTTCACAGCTTTTCCTGTCTCTCGGCTTTCGTCAGCTTCCGCCACTTCCCGCCAGATACCGCCCCAAAACGCATTCTTTGCGCTCGGATTTGTAGCCCATGCGTAGCCCAGTGGGGTAGCTTTGCCGTCGAAGGGCCAATTCCTGGGCTACAGCGAGTTTTTCCGTGAAAATGGAGCTATCCCAGACCCTCGTGCTCCACAAGCTCACCTTCGGCGCCCGGCCTGAGCTGGACCCGTCGGGCCGCGTAGTTTACGTGCCCAACGCATCGGGAACGCCCTACATCGTGTTCGACACGCACCGCGACGCGCCGCCCGGTTTCGCCGTCAAGGTGAACGCGACCAAGAAGACCTACATCGTTCAGCGACGGGTGGGGCAGGCGGTCGTCAAAGCGAAGATCGGCGAGGTACGCGATTTCCTCAGC
>JAAFHE010000067.1 GCA_013298265.1 Lysobacterales bacterium
AGGATCGTCGACACCGGTGCATCGAGATCCAGTGTGCCGCGTCCGGCAAGCTGGACGATGCGCGTCGCTGACAGCAGCTTGGTTGCCGAAGCGATCGGGATGACCGTGTCGGCGGTGTAGTCGCCCAGAAACCGTTCGTGCAGCACGCCATCGCGGCGACCGATCAGTACGGCCCCGCCGGAAAGCCCGTTCGCGTCGAGCACAGCCTGCATCTGGGCGTCGATGGTGGAGAAGTCGCAGCCCGCCCTGGCATGGGAGCTGGCACAAAGGCAGAGCGTCAGTACGGCAACGGCGTGGCGTGATCGGCGCGGCATGGTGGTCTCGCAGTGGGAGAACCCGCGAATGCGGGTTCGGCGCAGGCGCCATGAGCAGCGCTGCGTATCCCTGCAACGTGCGTGGGGTCCGCGGGTTGACGCCGATGGGCACGATCGTTCCGCGTCGCCGGATGACTGCGTCGACGACGCGGTGTGACGCCTGCCCGGCGAGTCCTACGTCGTCGCCTTGCGCAAAGTTCTGCTGCTGTTCCAGTTCACGGTCGGGCTCTACTCGATCTACGTCGGCAGAATCGCGTCGCTCAATGCCGCAGCTTGCTACGCGCGACGCGCAGCATGCCCAGCCCGATGAGCCGCGACACGACGACGGTGATGTAGCCGACGCCGGCAAATTGTTCGAGCATGACCAATGCACGCGCCGGCATGCCCAGTGGGAGCACATCGCCGATACCCACGCCGGACAAGGTGGTGAAGCTCAGGAAAAGCAGTTCCATCCAGCGCCGCGGCTCGGTCGGTGCGCGCAGCCCGGTGAAGCTGTCGGGATACCAGGACTGGCAGACGAAGAACGCGTAGGCGAAGCCCCAGGCCAGCAGGGTGAAGGTCGCACCGGCGGCGAAGTATTCGTCTCTGGTGACCCGGTGGTCATGCATCATGTAGGCGATCAGGCTGCTGGCGGCATAGAAGTACAGCGTGGATTTGAGCATCGCCGAATACACCAGCAGCGTATGGCTGTCGGCGATGAGGGCCGCGACGGTCAGCACGACGGCCGGCACTGCCAGCAGCAGCGCTATCCAGGTGCGCGACGGGCTGCGATCCACCACCCATACCGACAGCGACACCACCATCACGCCGATTGCGCCGAACAGGACGCGGCCATTCTCGTTTTCGTCGGTCAGTGGATACAGCATGAGGCTGGCGAGCTGCGCGGCAAGCAGCAGGGCCGAGGGATGGCGGCGCAGCAGGGTAGCGTTCATCACGGCGGAGAGTTCAGTAGGGTCGCAGGCTACAGGTTGGCAGACATCGCCGGTGTGTGGCCAGCCGACAGCAGATTTTTCGCGTGGTGCCTGGCCCACCCTAGGCGTTCGGTGTCTCCTCGGCTTGCACGTCATCGAAGATGGGCAAGGTGCCGACCGAAACCACTTCCGCGCTGACAGAACCTACCGTGGCCAGGCAGTGGTACTGGCGTCCATCGAAATGCAGCGAGTCGCCGGGCTGCAGCATGTAGTCGGTGCCGCCGACGTTGTAGCGCACGCTGCCGCTGAGCACGTAGACGAACTCGTCGCCGTCATGCGCGACCGTCTCGGACGCGTAGCCCACCGGCAGGCACATTTTCGTCGCGTTGATCTGGCTTCCGGGGAAACTGGTGGAAAGGCGCTCGTAAGTCTGCCCACGATCGACGGTGGAATAGCGCTGACGCTGTCCTGCGTGCGAGTCGGCGGAGCGCTGTTCGGGCTGTTCGATGAGCAGGCGCAGCGGGACGTTGAGCGCCTTGGCGATGTTGGCCAGCGAAGAAATCGAGACCCCCGACAGATTGCGTTCGGCTTGGGACAGGAACCCGACTGACAGACCCGCCTCGCTCGCGACATCGAGCAAGGTCTTGCGTGCCTCGCGCCGATAGCGGCGCAGGCGTTCGCCGATACGCTCCATGTTGCCTCCGATCAGAAGCCTCGTACGGTGCTTAAGGTAGTCTCGCTCGTCGCTGGTCGCCAGCGGTCGCAGTCCGACGAACCGGCCTGGTTGCCGGAGTGCTGGCCAGATGGGGCGGTCGGGACCGGGGACAAACGAGGCGGCGCGGCTGGACGCTGCGTATTGGCGAAGACCGACCCGCAGGGGGCGTGGTTTGGTTGGGCCTGAAGTTGGCGAGAAACGAAGTCAGGCCAGATCGGTGTGTGACGCCTGGGTTGGAGCGCCGAGTTGGCACGATCTGAAGTTCGACGACGCCATAATTTTAGCTTGACTGAAATTTTAGTGAGACGTAATTTCGAGTGGCTCGGCGCGTAGCGCCTCCCAATTTCGAATGGCTCGGCGCGTAGCGCCTCCCAAGGAAGTCCGATGACTCTGGGTATCGGTGGAACCGATCGCGAGGCCGCTCTGGCCAGTCTGAAACCCCTGCCGGAAGGCGCCGCACCCATAGAGCTGGCCGAGTATCGCGAGCGCATTGCCCGCGCGCAGGCGCTGCTGCGCGAGCAAGGGCTGGCGGCGATCTACCTGCATGCGGGCACCAGCCTGCGCTATTTCACGGGACTGGTCTGGCGTTCGAGCGAGCGCCTTGTCGGCGCGCTTCTGCCTGCCAGGGGCGAAGTGGAATACCTTGCGCCGGCCTTCGAGGAAGGCACGGTGCGTGACTATCAGGTGTTGCCCGGCGCGATCCATACCTGGCACGAACATGAAAGCCCCTACCGCCTGCTGCGGCAGCGCCTCGATGCACTCGATCGCGCGGACGGGCGGCGGCTGGGTCTGTGCGAAAGCACCCCATTCTTCATCGTCGATGGCCTGCGCGAAGTCGCCGGCGACTGGCAGCTCGTCAACGCCAGGCCAGTCACGTCTGCGTGCCGCATGCGCAAGTCGGACAGCGAGATCGCGCTGATGCAGCGCGCCCACGACATGACCCTGGCCGTGCACCGGGCCACCGCGAGCATGCTGCATGAAGGCATCACCGCGGCCGAGGTCGAGGCGTTCATTGATGACGCGCATCGCCGCATCGGTGCGGCGGGCTCGTATTTCTGCATCGTTCTGTTCGGAGCCGACAGCGCATTTCCGCACGGGGTGAAGCATCCCAAGCCGCTGCAGCGCGACGACATGGTGCTGATCGATACCGGCTGTCTCGTGCACGGCTACATGTCCGACATCACGCGCAGCTATGTCTTCGGCACGCCGAGCGCGCGCCAGCGCGAAATCTGGAATGTGGAAAAAGCCGCGCAGGCGGCCGCTTTCGCCGCGGCGCGTCTGGGTGTTGCCTGCGAGGATGTCGATGCGGCCGCGCGTGCCTGCCTGGAAAGCCATGGCCTCGGCCCCGGCTATGCGCTGCCGGGGCTGCCGCATCGCACCGGGCATGGCATCGGCCTGGACATTCACGAATGGCCGTATCTCGTGGGCGGCGACACGACACGGCTGGAACCGGGCATGTGCTTCAGCAACGAGCCGATGATCTGCGTGCCGGGTGAATTCGGTATTCGCCACGAAGATCATTTCTACCTTACGCCGCAGGGGCCGCGCTGGTTCACGCGGCCGGCGCATTCCATCGACGATCCGTTCGGCCTGGCCGCCTGATACGACAACCATCATGGCGCCGTCGCCGCAATCTGTCCCGCATTGACCAGGCGTAGCGCGCGCACGCGAGCGAGCAGGCCGGCGTAGTCGCCGACCGAGCCGTCGCCGATCGCAAGCACGATGTGGGTCGAATCGAACTGGCCCATGCCGGCGTCGAAGCTTACCCAGCGCGAGCCGTTCCAGACCTGCACCCAGGCATGCGGGCTGAACACGTTGCCCTTGCCGGTGAAGTGGCTTGAGTACACCAGGCCGCCGACGACCCGCGCAGGAATATGACTGGCGCGCGCGAGCGCGGCCAGCAGCAACGCGAACTCGGTACAGTCGCCGCTGCGACTCGTCGCTGCCTGCAGCGCGCTGGCATAAC
Organism: Lysobacterales bacterium; assembly: GCA_013298265.1. Taxonomy (GTDB): domain Bacteria; phylum Pseudomonadota; class Gammaproteobacteria; order Xanthomonadales; family Rhodanobacteraceae; genus Tahibacter. The sequence continues at coordinate 3,907 of JAAFHE010000067.1, forward strand.
CCAGCGACTGGCGGCTGCCGTCCATGTGTTTCTGCACGAAACGCACGAGCCTGTGCATGCGTCCATCGATCGAGCCGTACGCGCGAGCGCTGCGGGCCAGCGCGCGCAGGCTGGGGTGGTCGCTCTGTACCCAGGCGTTGGCATCGCGATAGCGCGCGATGTTCGCGGCATCCGGCGCGGCCTCGTCGCCGCATTCGCTGCAGATGGTGACGATGCTGCGTGTGCCACGCTGCCGTACCGACTGCTCGCCCGTCGCCGGCAGCTCCGGCGCAATGCCGTCGACGCTTTCGAATACGTAGCGCAGCGTCTTGTGTCGCGACGCCGCCGGAAAGCGATACGGCGAGTCCAGCGTAAGGCCAGCCATGAGGTCGTAGTAGCGGGTGCCCGCATCGTCGCAGTCCTGACTGCAGGCATGACTGTCAAAGCGCGCACCGGCGAGGTCCCAGCTCGGCAGCAGGCGCTGCTGCGTCATCGACCAGTACAGGCGCCGACGCAGGATTTCGTCGCCCTCGCCGGTCTCGCGCAGCAGTTCGAGCCGTTCGCCATCGTGCTGGCCGAGACTGCTCAGATGCACGCGCACGATGCGCGCGGCGGACAGATCGATTTCGCTGTAGACGAAGGCCCAGGCATCGTCAGCCGGCTGTGCGGCGATGCGCCGCACGACACCGGCGTCGACGAGCAGATCCGCCGGCACCGGCACTACGGTACGGTAGGTATGCGGTCCCTCGCGGCGCTCGATCCGGATTTCGTTGCCGACGATGCGCGCGCTGGCCTGCAGTGTCGCGGGACCGGACTGGCTGCGTCGCGACAGCGTTCGTGCGCGTCCGTCGATACCTTCACTGCTGCGTTGTTCATAACTGCGCCATTCGCGCGCGTTGAGCGCGCTCACGCCGAGACGCGCGGTTTCGCGCGTGTAGATCTGGCTTCCGTCGGCGGTGCGTTCGAACGTCACGCTGCCATAGCGCACGCCGTCGTGCTCGAGCGTCGCGATCTGCGGCTGTGCCAGCGCTGGCAGCGCGAACGCTGCCAGCGCGAGCAGTCCCGTGGTCGACCACCGGGCCATCGCAGTCCCGATGCGCCTCGATGGCCTGAGCATCTCAGCGCCGCGGCTGGATCGCGGCCGTCGCCGCATCGTCGAGGAAAGCATCACCGTCCAGTACGGGCAGGTCGGGCAGGGCGGAGGGTTCGTCACGTGCCTCGCGTGCGGCACCGCGCGCATCGAGCACGGCACCGAGCATCACTTCGACCGGTTCAAGCCTCACGTCTTCGCCAGCGCCCTTCTCGACGCTGCGCACGATGTTGCTTCCCGTGGTCTTCTTCTTGAGCGGGGGCAGGGCATGCGCTGTGCCCAGGCTCAGTGCGGCGGCGAGGCTGAAAGCACCCAGCACGAGCAGACGGTGTGCGGCGTTGCGCGTGCGGTGGATAGATGTGGAGAAAGCGGGATTTGGCGCAGCGGCGACGGCGGCCGATACGCTTGCGGTGAGGCGGTTGTTGGTGTCGGTATTCATGGCAACTCCCTGATCGTGGTCGTGACCCGGCCTGACGCGGACGCGCCTGGTCGGTGGAGCCGGCGGGCCGGCGATGGGTTTGCTGCAGTGCTTCGTCGCGGACTTGCGGTAGGCCGGCTGCAACGCGCGCAACAGGCGTTCTATCGCGGGCGTTCACCCCGGTAGGTCGACCGCAGTCCGCCGCGGTCGCTTGAAGCAACGGACGTTCACTCCTTCAGTTTCGTCGCAGGACGGTGCTCGCCGCCGATGTGCAAGGTCAGTCGCGTCAGCTAGACCCAGTGTCGGCTACGCCTTCGTCGTCACTGAAGTCCGCGGCGCGTATCAGGACGGCGTCTCGACGGCCTTGCTACGAACGGGTGTGAGAAAGGCGGGCCGATGCCGTTTCCTGTTCGATGAAGCCAGTGGATATTTTTCAATTGCGCTTGCGCATCTGACAGGCGACGGCGTCGTGCCGGCTTCGCGCTCGAAGCATGTCGGCGGCCGGGTGCTTCAACGTGCCACGGCGGCGGCGCGCGTGTCCGGCGCGTGACCGCAGATGCGAATCCACGCTGCGATCAGACTCGCGATACAACTCCACAGCAGGTAGCGGAATTCCGCCGCCGGCGCGAGCACCGCATAGGGCAGGGCGTAGGCCCAGGCACTGGCGCAGAGCCATAGCGCCGGCGCGCTGCGTGAATCGCGCCGGCGCAGGGCGTGCAGCGTCGCGAACGCGCCTATCAGCAGGTACGGCCAGGCTGCGAACGCGACGGTATCGCGCAGCCGGTCCAAGGCGCGCAGCACCAGTCGGCGCGGCGCGCTGTCGTGAATCGTGACCACCGGGTTGTCACGGTATTGCACCGGCCCCGGCACAAAGGTCAGCTCGGCCGGTAGCTCGCGCGCACGCGTGCCGAACAGGTCGGCGAGCAACGCGCTGCGATGAGCGACGTAAGCGCCCGGGTGGCGCGCAACGGTTTTCAGCCAGTCGTGGGTCAGGTGCCGCTGATCTTCTTCGGGCCAGGGCTGGAATGGATAGCGCACGCCGGCGCGCGGGCTCGCGAACAGTGGCGTGTTGCTCCACGGGACATACGCCGAGGCCAGGTCGGCGACGCTGCTCTGCGGCGCCACAGCGTAGTCGGGCAGCAGCATGCGGTTTTCGTGCACCGACATGCCGCTGAGGTCCCACAGCGTCAGCGAGGGCAGAACCGGAAACCACTGTCGCGTCAGCAGGCGCGTCGTCAGCTGCACGCCGACGAGCAGCAGCATCGTGAACGACGCGGCGACGGCGATCCGTCGCCAGCGCGCGGAACGACGTGCGGCGTCATCCACGCCACTGAGCCACAGCAGCAGCGGCACGGCGGCGAACACGCCGTTGTGGCGCTGGCTCGTACCCAGCGCGAGCGCGAACAGCGCCATGGCAAAAAAGACACGCGAGTCCGTCGCGCGATAACGCAGGATCGCGCCTGTCGCGAACACGAGCAGCGCGAGCAATGCCGTATCGGACCAGATTTGCGCGAGCAGCCAGCTCGCCGGCGCCAGCGCGAGCACGGCGATGAGTCCGAGACGGAACACCGGGCGGGCCGGCAGCGTCAACGCGATCCAGGCGATGCCGGTCCAGAACAGCAGCAGCTGTAGCAACAAGATCGGCGCCGGGCCGTCCTGCAACAACAGCGCGACGCGCCAAAGCAGCACGATCCCGATGCCGTTGATATTCGAGACCTCGCCGCTGCGCGCCTGCCACCACTGATAGGCGCTGTCGAACGACAGCCAGCCGGGGTAGAACGCGAGGGCGTAGACGAAGGCGGCAGCCGCGCAAAGCAGCCAGACGGAAGCGGCGACAGTGCGACGGTGCATGCAGTCCTGCGGATGAGCGCTGCTGGCCGCAGCGCGCATAGTCTAGCCCGCCTTTCTCACACCCCTTCTACTGCGACCGCCAACAAACTCGCCCTGACGCGTGCTGCTCCCTCGTGTCGGCTCGACGTCGTATCGGCTACGCCTTCGCCGCCACTGAAGTCCGCGGCGCGCATCAGGACGGCGTCCCGACGGCCTCGCAAAAAACGGGTGTGAAAGACGGGCCAGGCTTTCCGGGCGCGTAGGCGCGCCGCGCTGAGTCTGGCGCCGCATAGCCGACTACGATGCCGCTTCCGGAGCTGGCGTCGTCAAGCGCGGCGTTAGCCGAAAACGGTAGCGCGTTGCTCGTGGGTGTGGCGTCGGCGACCTATTCGGCGACATAGCGCCAGGCAGCGCTGGTGTCGGGGCGGCGCCAGATCGTGAAGAACGGGATCGGCTTGCGGTTGCCGTCGGGACCCGCGGCAGTCGGTTGCAGGAACCCGATCGTGATACCGAGGTCGCCGCTGCCGGCGACGATGACTTCGTCGGGCGCCCAGGTCACGGGACTCGTACCGGGTGGGGTGCCGGCGGAAACCGCAACGGCGATCCTGTCCGCGCCGACGACGACATGCGCGTCGTCCGGTCCGCCCAGATTGATCGCGTCGCTGCTGCCGTACTTGGCGAAGGCCGGTCCGAGACCGATGCGCTGCGCCTCGTCGGAGAAGGCGCGTTCGGCCTGGTCGAGACTGCGCGTGTATTCCCGCGTGCGGGTCGGGTCATGGCTGTCCGGCACCCACCGCGCCGGCAGTGCTGCCGGCATCGGCGTGACCGCTTCCGGCGCCGACTTGCTGCTGCTGCGCTTGTAGACCAGGACACGCCAGCGATCGTCCCGGCGCACCCAGTAGGCCAGGTATTTCAGAGGCTGCACGCTCTGGTCGGGCTTGTGCAGCGACATGTACCCGAAGGTGAAGCCGTGCTGCCCGTCGGCCGAAATGCCGCCGCGCTGCGGTGCCCACTCCAGGCGCGAGCTCCCATAGTCCGGTGTGCTGCGCAGGTACTCGCGTGCTTCCGCCAGGCCGCGCGCGAAGCGATGGCCCGGCACGGGCATGACGACGTCGTCGGCGAACATCGCGCTGAGGCCCGTGACCGGATCGGACTTGGCGCTCGCGGCCGCAAACGCGCGATCCGCGGCGAGCAACGCGTCGACACCGGCTTGTGCGCCATCGCCGGCATTGCGTGCGAGCGACGCTGTCGTTGGAAGCAATAAAAAGAAGCCGATGACACCTATCGATGAACGCAATTTTCGCAACATGCTTGTATCCAGGTGTCGGGTGTCGTTTGCGGGCGGCAGCGGACCGCGTCTGCAGCGCTGTATAGCAATGTGGCCGCGAAAATTTGCGCAGCGGCCGGCCAATTCGCCGGATCCGGCAAAACCATGACCAAGGTCAGACTCCGCCCGCGCGGCAATGCAACGGCCCACGAGCGGCACAGTCGCTGCTGGATGAGACGCAGGGCCAGGCTTGCGAGCGCCGTCGCAATCGTGCGTGGTCGCGCTGCTAGACTCACCTGATTTACTCGGAGACCCCCATGGTGCCCGTCCTTGGCTTGCTGTTCGCACTGTCGGCCGCCGCGCCGCAGGACCGCGCCGTCGTCCTCGACATCCGGACGGCCAGCGCAGTGGAGGTCGAGCAGTTCAAGCACGGCGCCGGCGTGCGCTGGTGGGTGGAGCTGGGCACGCGGCTCGTCGTCGGCGGCGAGCCTGCATCGCTGCGTACGCTGGCCGCGCGGGGCTCCCGGCTCGGTGAAATCGAGGCGATCGACAAGGACGATCTGGCGCTGCGTACGATCAGCTGCGCGCTGCACGAGGAAGCGCCCGGCCAGTTGCTGGTGCAGAGTGGCCGTTGGCAATTGCGTCGTTTGCCGGCCGGCACGGAATTGCCGCCGTCGCAGCCCGGCCACGATAGCTGGAGGCGCCTCGGTGAGAACGACATCCTGGCGCGCCAGTATCGGCTCGATGCACCTGCGGGTGCCATGCCGGATCCGCTGGTCGTTCCGCTTGTCGCTCGTATCGATGCCGCGCGCTGGTTCAGTGACGTCACGCAGCTTGCGAGCTGGGACCGCTCCAGCTACGGCACCACCAGCCTGAACGCCGCGCGCGACTGGATCGGCCTGCAAATGCAGGGTCTTGGCCTTGCGGTGACCACGCCGGGCTTCAGCATGCCGGGCGCGGGCGGCGGCAGCATCACGCGGCAGAACGTGATTGGCACATGGACCGGTACGTCGTTGCCGAACGAGTGGATCGTCGTCGGTGCGCACTACGATTCGCGCAACAGCAGCGGCAGCAGCGTGACCAACACGCCGGGAGCGGAAGACAATGCCAGCGGCTGTGCCGGTGTCATCGAACTTGCCCGTGCCTTGCTGCCGTTCAAGCCGCGGCGATCGATCCTGTTCATGTGCTATGCGGGCGAGGAGCAGGGCCTGTACGGCAGTACGCGGCACGTGCAGGCGCTGCAGAGCAGCGGCGATCTTGCCAAGGTCAAGTCGGTCGTGATCATGGACATGATCGGCTACAGCGCCGACAGCCAGCTCGATGCGCTGTACGAAAGCGAGTCGGCCTATCTGTCCTACCTCAACCGCTTCGGGGCCGCGGCGGCGGCTTATGTGCCGGCCCTGAACGTGACCATCAGCACCAATCCGTTCGGTTCCGACCACATGCCGTATCTGGACGCGAACAAGGAAACCGTGCTGGCGATCGAATCGGATTGGGCGAGTTATCCGCACTATCACCGCAGCACGGACACGCCGGCCAACATGGGCGTGAACGCGCAGGCCATGGGCGCTGCGATCCTCAAGACCAACGCCGCCGTCCTGGCGGAGCTGAGTGGTGCTTCGGATCGCATTTTTGCCGATATCGCGCAGTGAGTCTTCGTGGTGCCGCGCGGGGCGGACGCCCCGTCGTGGGTCACGCCACGTCGGTGCGAGAGCGGAAATGTCGAAACAGCCTGTCACGTCGTCATCGGACTGCTGGCGGCGCGCTCGCGCAAGAGAACCTCTGAACAGGTCCTGGCACAGTCGCTTTTGTACTCAGCGACAAATCTCCACAACCCCGCAAAATGCCTGCGGTGCAGGCACTAGCCGGTCCGGCCCGCGGGGCGTTCAGAGTGATCAGAACCTGCGGTTCTGAGCGATCACGCTTCACCGCCGTGACTCCCCAAGGAGGGGCAGAGTCAAAGGCAGACATCGACTTGTTCAGAGGTTTCCACGCGATTCACAAGCCGCTGCTGCCGCGGCGACGTTGTCGGGAAAAGTGACTCGCCGGTTTCCCGATCGAATGGCGCAAGCCTGGCTTGCCCACGTTCTCCGGAAATCTGTCGCCTGCGGAATCGGCTTCATTGTTCAGCGAACCGATAATTCCAGTGCCTTACTGGAAGGGATTTTTCCA
>JAAFHE010000670.1 GCA_013298265.1 Lysobacterales bacterium
TGATCGAAGGCATGCTCATCGCCGGCCTCGCCGTCGGCGCGAGCGAAGGCTATGTCTACATCCGCAGCGAATACCCGCGCGCCTTCCAGGTGTTTTCGCAGGCGCTTGCGCTGGCGACCGCCGCCGGCTACCTCGGTGCTGATGTCGCCGGCAGCGGCAGGCCGTTCCGGCTGCACGCGCGCCTGGGCGCCGGCGCCTATATCTGCGGCGAGGAGACCTCGCTGCTCGAATCCCTCGAAGGCAAGCGCGGCCAGGTGCGCGTCAAGCCGCCGCTGCCGGCGATCAAAGGGCTGTTCGGCCAACCCACCGTGATCAACAACGTCGTCACCTTGGCGAGCGTGCCGGTGATACTGGCGCGCGGCGCGGCGTTCTACCGGGACTTTGGCATGGGCCGCTCGCGCGGCACGATTCCACTGCAGCTTGCCGGCAACGTGCGCCGCGGCGGCCTCGTCGAAAAAGCGTTCGGACTCAGCTTGCGCGAACTGCTGCACGATTTCGGCGGCGGCACTGCGACGGGACGGCCGATCCGCGCGGTGCAGGTCGGTGGACCGCTCGGCGCCTATCTGCCGGAAGCGGCCTTCGACACCGCGATCGACTACGAAGCCTTTTCCGCCGCCGGCGGTATGCTCGGCCACGGCGGCGTGGTCGTATTCGACGATTCCGTTGACATGGCCGCGCAGGCGCGCTTCGCGATGGAATTCTGTGCTGCCGAATCCTGCGGCAAATGCACGCCCTGCCGCATCGGCTCGACCCGCGGCGTTGAGGTGATAGACCGCATCACCGCCGGGATCGAGCCTGAGCGCAACGAAGCGCTGCTGCGCGATCTTTGCGACACCCTGGTGAACGGATCGCTCTGCGCGCTGGGCGGCATGGCGCCGTTCCCGGTGCTGAGCGCGCTGGACCACTATCCGGAAGATTTCGGTCTGACCCGATGAACTCCGGCTCGAATCCCTGTCGACCGCCGCGTGTGCACCGCGCAGCGGCAGACTGAGCAGAAACCAGCGCTCACGCGCAGGAGGAATCGCATGCTTTCCATCGCCGAAAACGATCTTGGCACCCCGGCCGCGGCGTCGGCTACGACCGTTGCCCTGGAGATCGACGGTCAGTCGATCCGCGTACCCGAAGGCACCTCGGTGCTGCGCGCCGCCGCCCTGATCGGCACCGCGATCCCCAAGCTCTGCGCGACCGAGTCGCTCGAAGCCTTCGGCTCCTGCCGCCTTTGCCTGGTCGAGATCGAAGGACGCAAAGGTTATCCCGCCTCGTGCACCACACCTGTCACCTCGGGCATGAAGGTGAAGACACACAGCGACAAACTCGGCCAGCTACGCCGAGGAGTAATGGAACTGTATATTTCCGACCATCCGCTCGATTGCCTTACCTGCCCCACCAACGGCCACTGCGAACTGCAGGACATGGCCGGCGCAGTCGGCCTGCGCGAAGTGCGTTACGGCTACGACGGTGCGAATCACCTGGCCGCGACGAAAGACGAGAGCAATCCCTACTTCACCTTCGATCCGTCCAAATGCATCGTCTGTTCGCGCTGCGTGCGCGCCTGTGACGAAGTGCAGGGTACGTTCGCACTGACCATTCAGGGCCGCGGCTTTGATTCGACCGTCTCGGCCAGCCAGAACGAGTCGTTCCTCGGTTCCGAATGCGTCAGCTGCGGCGCCTGCGTACAGGCCTGCCCGACCGCGACACTGACCGAGAAATCGCTGATCGCGCTCGGCCAGGCCGAGCACAGCGTCGTCACGACCTGCGCGTATTGCGGCGTGGGCTGCTCCTTCCGCGCCGAGATGAAGGGCGAGGAACTCGTGCGCATGGTCCCGGACCAGAACGGCCACGCGAACCACGGCCACTCCTGCGTCAAGGGCCGCTTCGCGCTTGGCTATGCCACGCATCGCGACCGCATCACCACGCCGATGCTGCGCAAGCGCATCAGCGATCCGTGGCAGCCGGTCAGCTGGGAGGTCGCGATCGGCCATGTCGCCAGCGAGTTCAAACGCCTGCAGGCCCAGTACGGCAAGCACTCCGTCGGCGGGATCACTTCGTCACGCTGTACGAACGAGGAAACCTACCTCGTGCAGAAGCTCGTGCGCGCCGGTTTCGGCACCAACAATGTCGACACCTGTGCGCGCGTCTGCCATTCGCCGACCGGCTACGGCCTCAAGCAGACGCTCGGGGAATCCGCCGGCACACAGAACTTCGACTCGGTCGCACAGGCCGACGTGGTGCTCGTGATCGGCGCTAATCCGACCGACGGCCATCCGGTATTCGCGTCGCGGCTCAAGCAGCGCCTGCGCGAAGGCGCGAAGCTTATCGTGATCGATCCGCGCCGCATCGATCTCGTGCGCTCGCCGCATATCCAGGCGCAGCATCACCTGAAACTGCGTCCCGGCACGAACGTGGCCGTGCTCAACGCGCTGGCGCATGTGATCGTCGCCGAAGGCCTCGTCGACGAGGCCTTCGTCGCGCAGCGCTGCGAAGGCCCGGCGTTCGCCAAGTGGCGCGCATTCGTCTCGCGGGAAAACAACTCGCCTGAAGCGCTGGAAACCGTAACCGGTGTGGCGGCGGCCGACCTGCGTGCCGCGGCGCGGCTGTACGCGACCGGCGGCAACGGCGCGATCTACTACGGGCTCGGCGTGACCGAGCATTCGCAGGGCTCGACCGCGGTCATGGCCATCGCCAATCTCGCCATGGCCACGGGCAACATCGGCCGCGTCGGCGTCGGCGTGAATCCGCTGCGCGGGCAGAACAACGTGCAGGGATCCTGCGACATGGGTTCGTTCCCGCACGAATTCCCCGGCTACCGGCACGTATCCGACGTCGCCGTGCGCAAGAGCTTCGAGGCCGCCTGGGGCGTGCCGCTGCACGACGAGCCCGGCCTGCGCATCCCGAACATGTTCGAGGCCGCGCTCGACGGCAGCTTCAAGGGCCTCTACATCGAAGGCGAAGACATCGCACAGAGCGATCCGAATACACAGCATGTCACCGCCGCGCTCAGCGCGATGGAATGCGTCGTCGTGCAGGACCTGTTCCTGACCGAGTCGGCCAAGCTCTCCCACGTGTTCCTGC
>JAAFHE010000671.1 GCA_013298265.1 Lysobacterales bacterium
AGGCGATGACCAGCGGCGGCGAAGCGAGGAAGGCCTGCTTCGCATAGGGGTGAATGCGCCCCTCGAAGTTGCGGTTGCCCGAGAGCACCGCGGTGGCGTAGAGGTCGCGGTCGATGATTTCCTGCTGGATGACCGGATCGAGCGCGCCGCTCATGCCGTTGCAGGTGGTACAGGCGAAGGCAACGATGCCGAAGCCGAGCGTTTCCAGTTCGGTCAGCAGGCCCGCCTCTTCCAGGTATAGCTGCACCGCCTTGGAGCCCGGCGCGAGCGAGGACTTCACCCAAGGCTTGCGCACCAGGCCGCGCGCGTTCGCGTTGCGCGCGAGCAGGCCGGCCGCGATGACGTTGCGCGGATTGGAGGTATTCGTGCAGCTCGTGATCGCGGCGATGATGACGGCGCCGTCGGGCATCTGCCCGGGCACTTCGTCCCAGGGCGCGGCGATCCCGCGCTCGGCCAGCGCCGAAGTCGGCAGGCGTTTGTGCGGATTCGACGGGCCGGCCATGTTGCGCACCACGCCAGACAGGTCGAACGAAAGCACGCGCGGATACTCGGCAGTCCTCAGGTCCTCGGCCCAGAGGCCGGCCACGCGGGCGTAGGTCTCGACCAGCTTCACCTGCGCGTCCTCGCGGCCAGTCAGGCGCAGGTAGGTGAGGGTCTGTTCGTCGATGTAGAACATGGCGGCGGTCGCGCCGAATTCCGGCGTCATGTTGGAGATGGTCGCGCGATCGCCGAGTGTGAGCGCGGTCGCGCCCTCGCCGTAGAACTCGACATAGGCACCGACGACTTTTTCCTTGCGCAGGAATTCGGTCAGGGCGAGCACGATGTCCGTGGCCGTGATGCCCGGCTGCGGGCGGCCTTTCAGTTCAACGCCGATGATGTCGGGCAGGCGCATCCACGAAGCGCGGCCGAGCATCACGCTCTCCGCTTCGAGGCCGCCGACGCCGATCGCGATCACGCCGAGCGCATCGACATGCGGTGTGTGGCTGTCGGTGCCGACCAGCGTATCCGGAAACGCCACGCCGTCCTGCGCATGGATCACCGGCGACATCCGCTCCAGATTTATCTGATGCATGATGCCGTTGCCCGGCGGAATCACGTCGACGTTCTTGAACGCCTGCTTCGTCCAGTCGATGAAATGGAAGCGGTCTTCGTTGCGCCGGTCTTCGATCGCGCGGTTCTTGGCGAAGGCGTTGCGATCGAAGCCGGCAAATTCCACCGCGAGCGAATGGTCGACGATGAGCTGCGTCGGCACGACCGGATTGACCTGGGCCGGATCGCCGCCCTTGTCGGCGATCGCATCGCGCAGGCCCGCCAGATCGACCAGCGCGGTCTGCCCGAGAATGTCGTGGCAGACCACGCGCGCGGGGAACCACGGGAAATCCAGATCCTGGCGCCGCTCGATCAGCTGCGTAAGCGCGGCGGCCAGCAGCGCCGGATCACAGCGGCGCACGAGATTTTCGGCATGGACACGCGAGGTATAGGGCAGGCCGGCGTAGGCGCCGGGACGAATCGCATCGACTGCGGCACGCGCGTCGAAATAGTCCAGTGATGTCCCGGGAAGCGGTTTGCGGTGGGCGGTGTTCATGGCTGGCTGACTCGGCAAGCAGGAGGACGGACGGGCACGTCGTGCGCAGGGCACGCGGCAAAAGGCGAGGAACACGCGGAAGGCGGGTCAGGATCATAGCCCTGTCCCCGTCACGGCACCGCGATGCGCATGGGCGCCAATCTGGCATCCTCGGACCTATTGATCAATCTTGATCAGGACAATCAATCTATACCCATGGAACACGACCTGATTCGCGCGGAAGAGGCGTGCCGGATCCTCGACGTCAGCGCGGCCACGCTCTACGCCTATGTCAGCCGCGGCCTGCTGGAATCACGGCCGGGGCCGGACCACCGCAGCCGCTGCTACCGGCGCGAGGAGGTCGAGCGCCTGGCACTGAGCCGGCGCGCCGGACGCGGCGCGGCCGGCGGCGCGGCGCAGAGCCTGGATCGCGGCCTGCCGGTGCTGCAGACGCGCATCTCGCTGATCCGCGCCGACGGCCCCTATTACCGCGGCCAGTCCGCGATTGAGGCGGCGCGCGCCGGCGCGACGCTGGAAGACGTCGCCCGCACCTTGTGGGAGTGCGGCGCCGACGATCCGTTCGCGCCGGTGCCGAACGGCGCCTGGCCGGCGAGCATCGCGACGTTCGCCGGCGACGCCGCGCTGCCGCCGCTGGAACGGGCCATGGCCGCGATTCCGCTGCTCGGGCTTGAGGTCCGTCATTCCTTCAGCCTGTCGCCGGCCGTGCGCCGCGACATCGCCGCCCTGCTGCTGCGCCAGAACGCCGCGCTGCTTATCGGCCGTGCGACCGCCGCCACGCCCGTACACCGTCAGCTCGCCGAGGCCTGGCGTCCCGGCGACGCGGGATTGAGCGAACTCGTGCGTTCGGCGCTGGTGCTGTGTGCCGAGCACGAACTGAATGTCTCGGCCTTTGCCGCGCGCGTGGTCGCATCGACCGGCGCGCATCTGCATGCAACGGTGTGCAGCGGCCTGGCGGCGCTGTCCGGCCCGCGCCACGGCGGTGCGACGGCGCGCGCCCACGCGCTGATCCGGGCCGGCGCCGACGCTATCGCCGAGCGCTGGCAGCGCGGCGACGATCTGCCGGGATTCGGCCACGCGCTCTATCCACGCGGCGATCCGCGTTCCGCCGCATTACTGACGCTGCTGCGCCAGCAGCACCACGGGCGTCCGGCAATGCGCGAGCTGGACGCGCTGATCAGCCACGCCGAGGACGTCAGCGGGTTGCGTCCGAACCTGGATCTCGCGCTGGCCGCGCTATGCCATCTGTACGCCCTGCCCGTGATGTCGGCCCTCGTGCTGTTCGCCACCGGTCGCCTGGCCGGCTGGCTTGCGCATGCGCTGGAACAGCAGGAGCAGGGCCGCCTGATCCGCCCACGCGCGTTGTACGCCGGCGCGCAACCCGACAGCGGTCTGCAACCGGTTTAAGCGTCGCGGCCATTCGGCCCGAGCGGGTCGCCGCGTGCGGATTCGCGCACCCTTGAGCGTTCTGCAACC
>JAAFHE010000672.1 GCA_013298265.1 Lysobacterales bacterium
GGGCGCAGCGGTGAAGCGTCCGCTGCGGCGGGGCTCGGCGGGCAGGTGGGCGTCTACGTCGGCATGATGTACAGCGAATACTCGCTGTTCGCCGCCGAGGCGAGCCAGCGCGGCCAGCGCATCGGCTTGACCGGCAGCTTCGCGAGCATCGCCAACCGCGTGTCCTATGCGCTGGATCTGCATGGGCCGAGCATGACGCTCGACACCATGTGCTCGTCCTCGCTGACCGCGATCCACCTGGCCTGCCAGGACCTGCGTCTGGGCCGCACCCGCATGGCGATCGCCGGCGGCGTGAACGTGACCATCCACCCGAACAAGTACCTCGCGCTCAGCGCCGGTCAGTTCATTTCCGGCGACGGCCACTGCCAGAGTTTCGGTGAAGGCGGCGACGGCTACATCCCGGGCGAGGGCGTCGGCGCCGTCCTGCTCAAGCGGCTATCCGATGCGCGCCGCGACGGCGACCATGTCCATGGCGTGATCCGTGGCAGTGCGCTGAATCATGGGGGCAAGACCAACGGCTATACCGTGCCCAATCCGCAGGCCCAGGCGGCAGCGATCGGCCAGGCGCTGGCCGAGGCCGGCATCGACGCGCGCCACATCAGCTACATCGAGGCCCACGGCACCGGCACGAAGCTCGGCGATCCGATCGAGATCGCCGCGCTGGCCCGTGCCTTCGGCCGGCATACCGAGGAGCGGCAGTTCTGCCTGATCGGTTCGGCAAAATCCAATATTGGACATTGCGAATCCGCCGCGGGCATCGCCGGGCTGACCAAGGTACTGCTGCAGATGCGTCACCGGCAGATCGTGCCGTCGCTGCACTCGGCCACGCTCAACCCGCATATCGATTTCGCCGGCACGCCGTTCACCGTCAACCAGCGCCTGACCGAATGGGAGGCGCCGCTGGTGCAGGGTCGCCGCCTGCCGCGGATCGCCGGCATTTCCTCATTCGGTGCGGGCGGTTCCAACGCACACCTGATCGTCGAGGAATACACCGCCGCCCCGGCCGCGCCGGTGCTGGCACCGCGCGAACCGGCGCTGGTCGTGCTGTCGGCGCGCACCGAGGTACAGCTGCAGCGCAAGGTGCGGGACCTGCTCGCGTTCATTGCCGCCGCGGCCGCAACGCCGGACCTGACGGCGATGGCCTATACGCTGCAGACCGGGCGCGAGGCGATGGAAGAGCGCCTCGGCGTCGTGGTCGGCAGCATCGAGCAGCTGGTCGAACGACTCGAAGGCTGGCTTGCCGGCGAAGACAGCGGCGAGGTACAGCGCGGTCAGGTCAAGCGCCACCGCGAGACGCTTGCGCTGTTCGGCACCGACGCCGATCTGCAGCAGGCGGTCGAGCGCTGGTTGACCGGGCGCAAGTTCGACAAGCTCGCCGAGCTGTGGGTCAAGGGACTGGAGGTGCGCTGGGCCGCGCTGTACGGCGCGACGCCGCCGCAGCGGGTGAGCCTGCCGGGTTATCCGTTCGCGCGCGAGCGCTACTGGCTGGACATCGCCACCGGCGCGACTGCCCGCGTGCCGGCGGCCTCGCCGGTGCGTGGCGACGCGCTGCATCCCTTGCTGCAGGAAAACGTCTCCGACCTCTACCAGCAGGGCTATCGCTCCAGCTTCCGCGGCGACGAGGCGTTCTGCACCCCGCAGGGAAACCTCGGCGGCGGCGCGCATCTGGAAATGGCGCTGGCCGCGCTGGCCCAGGCCGGCCAGTGGCAGGGCGCCATCGAACTGCGCAACACCTTGTGGGCGCCGCCGGTGCGCCTTGGCGTCGACGCGCCGGTCTGCGTCGCAGTCCAGGCCCGCGATGCGCAGAACCTCGACGTCGAGATCTACAGCGACCGTGGCGACGGCGAAATCCTGCACTGCCAGGGCCAGGCTCTGCTGCTCGATGAGGCCGCAGCGGAGCACATCGACATCGCGGCGCTGCAGTCGCGCAGCGCTGGCGCCGGTGAATTGCTGCTGCGCCTGGAGCTTGCCTCCGGACTGCACCCCGATGCGGCGCGCTACCGGCTGCACCCGGCGTTGCTCGATCAGGCGCTGCAGGCTTCGTGCGCGCTACAGCCCTCCAACCACACCGCGTCCTGGCTGCCGGTCACGCTGGACAGCCTTCGCGTCCTGCGCGCCGCCGCTGCGCCGGCCTGGGCCTGGATACGCCACGCGGCGGACAGCAGTACGGTCGTGACGAAGCTCGATATCGACCTGTGCGACGCGCAGGGCCTGGTCTGCGCGCAGTTGCGCGGCCTGGTGCAGGAACCCTGCCCGACACCGCTGGAGCAGGGCGCCACCGGCGCGACGGCGCCGGCCTGGGCCGCGCGCGACGGCATTGCGGTCACGGCTCAGGGCGACGGCATCTACGCGCTGCGCATTGGCACCGCCGCTGGCGTCGTCAGTGCAGCGAGTGCCGGTGCCCTGGCCGGCGCGCTCGAATCCCTGCGCACACAGGATTCGCTGCGCGTGCTGCTGCTGGTCGATGACGCCGGCGCGTTCCTGCGCGGCGGCGCCGGCGAATACGACGCGCTGCTGCAGGCACGGCTGTTCGGCGCGATTTGCGAATTCCCGTATCCGGTCATCGCCGTGCTCAAGGGCGACGCCACCGGCGCCGGCTGGTGGCTCGCGGCCTGCTGCGACCTGGTCGTCTGCAGCGAATCGGGCCGTTACGGCCTCGCCGATGCCGCGCTCTACGCCGAGCCGGCGCAACTGGCTTTCCTCGCTGCACGCTTCGCGCCGTGGCAGGCGCTCCAGCTACAGTCGCCGTCGGTCTGGTCCGGTGTGCAGCTACGGGCGCAGGGCTGGACCGTACCGGTGCTGCCGCCGGCCGACGTGGAACGCCACGCGGCGGTGCTGGCTGCGCGGCTGGCGTCCAAGCCGGCCGATGCGCTGCGGCTGCTCAAGGCGCATCTCGCCCGCGAGCTGCAGCCGCTGGCCGCTGCGCTGAGCCCCGTCGGTCACGGCCGCGCCGCGCCAACCCGCCGTCGCGGCGAAGCGCGCGTGATCGATATCGACCGCGCCGAACCGGCGACGGTGCTCGCCCAGCTCAGCCAGGCCCTCGACGCG
>JAAFHE010000673.1 GCA_013298265.1 Lysobacterales bacterium
ACCTGCTTCGACCACTATGCGCTCGGCCTTCCGGTCGGTTCGGTCGGTGTCGACGATCCGGTCCTCAAGCAGCGTCTGGTCACGTTCACCGAAGAGGTCATCGCCGCCCTGCCGTTGCGCGAAGGTGTCTATCACCTGGAAATCATCCGCACGCCGCAGGATGAACTGGTGTTCCTCGAAATCGGCGGAAGGGTCGGCGGCGGCGAGGTCAATCACAATTTCACCGACGTCTACAACTTCGACCTGCTGGCATTCCACATCGCATCGCAGCTCGGGTTGTCGCCGAAGCTGCGCACGGTGCGCGAGAACACGGTCGGCGGCTGGCTCATGATAAATAGCGTCCAGCATGTCCCGGGAATCTTCACCGGCATCCGCTACGAACCACTCAGCGACGACAACTGCGCGTACTCGCTGTGGCATCCGCGCCTCGGCCACAAGTACAAACTGCGCGAACGCATGTCGCTCAAGTATTCGTTCCGTGCCGATACCTCGGCCCAGGTGCGCACCAGCATCATCGAACTCATGGACAAAGTCAGCCTCGAGTCGGTGCCGCTGTCCGAGCCAGCCGCCGCGCCCGCCGTGACGCTCGAAGAAGTCGCCTGAAGAAGCGGCAGATATAATGCCGCGCCGATGTCGTTCGGCGCGGCATCTTCATCTCGTAGCATGTTGCGAAACGTCAGCCCGCGCTTGGCTCCTCGACAAAGGGAAGCTTGAACGACGGATCTCCGTATTTCTGCTTGAACTTGTCGCCAACCACGATATTCGCGATTTTCCGCGGCCCTCGGTATGCGGCCTTCTCGTGAATGGTGTTGTAGAGGAAATACGGAATCATGCCGCCTTCGTGCATGTCAACGGTATATTCGACCTCGATCTCGCCATTGCCCACCGGCTTGAACACCCACTGGTTGTTCATGTGCGGGACGCGAATGCAGCAATCGTTCGGCGGAATGCGATTCGCATCGCCGATGTAGTGAACCTTGACGTCCTTGGTCTTCGGATCCTGCGATACATCGACCTTGACGACGAACTGGCGCTTTCCGAAAGGCCCGTAGTTGTACACGAAGGACATGTACTGAACCTGCGGGCTGACGGTGTCCAGCACGACGTAGTCGGTGCAGCCGACGTCATCGCAAGCGGTCGGATCCTGCATGAAGCGCGTTACGCTGGTCAGCGTCGAACGCAAGCGCGTTACGCCCTTGTATTTGACGAGCGTCGAGCCCGGCACTTTCTGCCAGGAAACCTTGACGCCGTCCTTTTCCGGCAGCACATGCCATTCTTCTGACCCGGAATATTTGTACGCGAAGTGACCGATCACGGCCGCTGCAACCAGGATCATAAAGCTGCGCAGCAGGAATCGCTTGATACGCCCTTTCTTACGCGCCGGTGCCGGCGCTGGGCCGGTAGACGAAACGCCTTCCATTGTATTACCCCAGAGTTAGTCTGTAGACATGCCGCCAGCCGTTGGGCGTCCGGCGCGCGACGGCGTGCGCATCGGCCGTTTCGTAGCGTGGCGCCGGTCAGGCCGGTGCAAGCTCGTCGATATCGAAGTAGCCGTTGTAGCCTTTGACATAGACCGCCGGTCGATGGCCGAACAGCACGACTGCTTCGGTGCGCGTCTCCAGCGTGGCGTCGTCCATCAGGGACGAACGCACCCGCGTGCCGACCGCATGACGCTGGTTCCAGGCGGCCACTTTCTGGTCTGCGCTCATTCCACTGCCGCCGGCAACCGGCGCAGCGACCGCAGCGATGATCGGCGCGGTAACCGATGCTGCCGCTTCCGGCACTCTGGCGGCATTCTTGGCGATGTAGTCGCGGATCGATTTGACCAGGCGCGTCAGCACATCGCCATGGCCGATCTCCTCGAAGTGCATCGGATCGCCGTCGCTTCCCAACGCCAGCAGGTATGACACGCTGTCGGACCATCGCACCGGGCTGGCGATCTGGCGCGCCAGGGTCTCGACCACCGCGTCGCATTCATAGGGCCGGGCGGTGACGTTGGAGATCACCGGAATCTTCGGCGCGGCGAACTCGACGGTCTGCAGGAATGCACGGAACTCCTGTTGTGCGTCGGCGAGAAAGCGCGTGTGGAATGCGCCGCTGGTGTTGAGCGGAAAGAACAGCACGCGACCTTTCTGCAGCAGCGGCTGCGCGGCGGCGACTTCTTCCTTGAGACCGGAAATCACGACCTGCGTCGGCGTGTTGAAATTGGCGAGCTCGATGTTCGTCAGCCCGTTGTCCTTCAGTACCGCTTCGATCTGTTCCGGCGTGGAGTTCAGCACCGCGGCCATGCCACCGCCGGATACCTGGCTCATGAGCTGGCCGCGCTTCTGTACCAGCTTCAGCCCGACATCGAAGCCGAAACACTCCGCCGCGAGCAAGGCATTGAACTCGCCCAGGCTGTGTCCGGCCAGATAGTCCGGTTTCGCCGCCGAATCCTGCAGGCGCTTGTAATACGACAACGCGTTGACCACGAACAGCGCGGGCTGGGTGAAGCGTGTGTTATCCAGTTCCTTGCGCGGATCCTCGAGGCACAGCTCCTTGATCGAATAGCCGAGGATCGCGTCGGCCTGCGCCGTGAGTTCGGCGAATTCGTCGAACAGCGCGCCGCCCATGCCGCGAGCCTGCGAGCCCTGGCCCGGAAACATGCATGTCTTCATACCCTACTCCTCTGCACTGCCCTGACCGGCGTCGAGACGCCGGTAGTTGGGGTCGATACGTCAGTTCGGTTTCCGCTGGCTTCGCCCGCCGCCGGGCGCAACGCCCGCCCGACATCCGAAGGCGCAGCCACGTCAGGCCTGCAGGCCGACGCTTTTCTCGTGCAGCAGCGCGGCGAGTTCACCGATGTTTTCCGCGCGGATGGTCTCGGCCAGCGGGATATCGAGCTCCATCGCTTCCAGGGTCATCATCACGATCTCGGAGCGGTCGATCGAGTTAGCCCCCAGCGAGCGCAGCGAATCGGTCCACTGGAAATCATGCTGTTCCAGGCGCGGAATGACTTCGCCGACGTGCTTGGTGATCAATGCGAAAATTGCTTGCTTGTCCATAAT
>JAAFHE010000674.1 GCA_013298265.1 Lysobacterales bacterium
GTGAACATTGAGGATGCCGCTGTTCTCGATGAAAAACTGGAAGGTGTTGTCGCCGACGCGCAGCGGCGAGGCACCGCCCTGCACGAGGTCGCCGAGCTTGATCCGCACCGTATGCGGCATGCCCCAGGCGAGCAGGTCCGGATCGTTCGGCACGCTGTTGTTGATGCGCGGCGGCAGCGCGAACGTCGCGGTGCCGTTGACGCGAACATGATCGCCGGGCGCCAGCGTGAACCACGAATAGTCGCCCATCTGGTAGGTCAGCACGAGCCAGGCCTGCGCCGTTGCGCCAGCGACGACGGGACGCAGGTCGTCGGGAATCGCGACCGTAAACGTCGGGAATGCCGCATTGCCGCGGCTGGCCTTCTGGTAGTCGGCACCGGCGATGCGCGTGACGTAATTGTGGATTTCGCGTGGCTCGACCACCGGTCCGTCGAAGCCGAAATTGTCCCAGTGCAGCAGGAAATACGGCACCGCATCCTTGGGCGTGTTATAGCCGAAACCGACCCAGAGCAGCTCATAGTCGCCGGGCGCGAACACGTTGGCGCCGTAATTCGCATTGATGACGCTACGCCCGTCGATCAGCACTTCGACGCCGTCGGTGCCTACGCGCACCTCGAAGCTACGACGAACGTTCGATACGGCCTGGCGTCCGGCCGCTTCCATGTCGACCGAGGCGATCGGATGCGAGGCGCCGTTCATGTCGATCAGATTGACGCTGAAGTGCTGTCCCTGCGCGCGCAGCCGCAGCATGCCCGCGGGCAGGCCGGTGGCGCCTTCCATGTCGAAGAAATCCGCGTGCCCGGTCAGGTCGGTCGAAACCGGATTGAGATCGAGATACCAGACCGAGCGCGGGCTCAGCGGCGAATCCATGTCGAACACGATGCGCCGGCGCGTGCCCGGCTCGATGCGCAGCGGCTTGCGGAAGCGCTGCGCAGTCTGCGACTTGTCGCCGGTGTTGTCGCGGCGCGTGCCGTTCAGGGTATGCGCGTGGAATTGGTCGTTGATGAAGAACAGGTTGAAGCGCGCATCGGTCGAGGTGACGGTCGCGTTGTTCCAGAGCTTCTCGTCGGCCGCGCCGAGTGGACGGTTGAAATCGTCGAAGTAGGTCATCTGCGCGCGCAGCGCGTCCACGCGAGCCGCGTCGCCGCCGTCGAAACTCAGCAGCCGCGGATAGCTGACGATTTCACCGAGAGCGTTGACGCGCTCGACACGCAGGTGATGCGGCACGCCGTTGGCAAGCGGCTGCAGTTGCACGCGGCGGTTGCCGGTCACGAGCCAGCGCACATCGGTGGCCGCGCCGGCCGCATGTGCCTCGTCGCCGAGGCAGCCGAGGCTGCCGGTGCGCAGCGCCGGCAGCAGTGCCGGCGCGAGCGGCGCGGTCGCGCCGGTCCACCAGGTCACGCGGAAGCCGGCCGGATCCTGGCCGCTGCCATCCATGGTCCACCACTGGCCCCAGGCGTCGTCGGCGTCGTAGTCGATCTCCAGCGTGGCGACGCGGTCGTCGCGCAGCACACGCACCTCGGGTGCCGGCTGCAGCGGTTCGAAGCCGTAGCGGAACAGACTTTGCGCGTGCAGCGGCGTGCTGGTCACGGCGAGGCCTGTGAGCAGTGCGATACCTGCGCGGGCCAACGTGCGCAAGATTCTGGACGTGGGTGGCGAGTTCATGGGCATGCTCCGGCGGCGGCAGGGCGGAGTCTAGGCCTGGCATGCAGTGGGATTTGTGGACTACGACGCAGCATTGGGCAGATTCCAGCCGCCCGCACTTGACCAGGGCCGCGCCCGCGTTACGCCTCAAGCAAGCCCTCACCCGCTAGGAATGGCTGCCATCAATGGCCCTCGACTCCTGCTTTCGCATGCCAAGACCGTCGCTCGGATCCGACCGACGGCGCGGCGCCTGGCGGATTCGCCAGGGCACCTGTGCCTGAGCGCTGTGGTGTGCACCGGTGCAGCCGACGGGCACACGCCGCCGGCTGCGATGAATCACTTATTCGAAACCCGCTTGGAAGATCACATCGACGACGACCGGGCAGTTGACGTTGTCGATGACGCAGCGCGCCCACTCCGGATGGTCGATGAACGGGTTGCGGTTGCCCTGGAAGGTCTGGACCATCGCATTGCGGTAGCGCTCGCGCTCGTCCGGCGGGTCCTGGTCGTTCCAGTCCAGAATCACGGTTTTCAGGCCCATGTAGCCGATGCAGCCGGTACAGGTCGTTGCATCCTTGCCGACGATGAGGCCGCGGTCGTCGGTGATTTCCAGGCGCGGTTCGCGCGCGCCGCTGACGTTGGTGCCGCCCTGGTAGCGCACGACCATGTAGAGCACGGCGCGCGCCATGTCGCCCTTGCGGAAATCCCAGACCTGGAAGGTGTTGCTGTTGAAATAGTTGGTGTTCGTCGTGCCGCTGCCGCCGACGCCGTGGTTGAGCGTGGTCGGCCGCGCCGTGCAGCCCGGGCACAGGCCGTAGGGACTGTTGCCGCGATCGGAGTTGTAGCCTACGTGCGAGGCGTACAACATGTGGCCGTCGGTATGCGGCGGATTCGGCCGGCCGCCGCTGTCGGTCGGATTCGGGAAGCCCAGCGACTTCGGCCAGGTATGCTCGCGGTTGTAGTTGGCCGCGCCGCTGGTCTGCTTGGGATAGGTCTCGTTCTTGTAGACGTCCCAGACCTTGGTCGTATCGGTCGGATCCTCGTCCGCCTTGTTCATGACGGTGTAGGTGTCGCCGTAGAAGACCGAGGTGTGGTCCTTGATGCGGTTGTGCAGCCACGCCTTGAGCGCCGGGCCGCTGGAGGTGTCCACGCCGTTGTAGTAGTCGTTGACCGATGCGGCGGTCTCGAATACGACGACGACGTTCGCCGCCATGTCGTTGATCGTGCCGTCCTGGTCGTGGACCTTGTTGGCAAGGATCGTCAGCGTGCATTGTTCCAGAAGCCCAAAATCTACATCGGGATTAATCTGGAACTGGCTCGGTCCGCCGCTGGTCACGGCGGGATGCGCGCCGCTGCTCGCGCAGCCCAGCGTGAACCAGCCGCTGTCGAGCGT
>JAAFHE010000676.1 GCA_013298265.1 Lysobacterales bacterium
ATCGCCAGCTTGACCCCGACGGCGGCTTCGCCCTGCGCTACCGCAATTTCCTGCTGCATACGCCGCATTCGCTCGTGGCCTTCGTGCAGGGGGTGCTCGGCACGACCGGGCCGGCCTGTACGGTGGCGACGGCCTGTTCGTCCAGCGCCAAGGTATTTGCCCAGGCCGAGCGTCTGATCCGCCACGGTTGGGCCGACGCGGCCGTCGTCGGCGGTGTGGACACCCTGTGCGACAGCGTGCTGTTCGGTTTCAACGCGCTGCAGCTGGTTTCCGACCAGCCGTGCCGACCGTTCGATGTGGCACGGCGCGGCATCTCGATTGGCGAGGCCGCCGGCTTCGCGCTGCTCGAACGCGCCGACGTCGATCGCACCGCGCCGCAGCTACTGGGCTGGGGCGAATCCAGTGATGCCCACCACATGTCCTCGCCGCATCCGCAGGGACTCGGCGCGCGCCTGGCCATCGCCGCGGCGCTGCAGCGCGCGGGACTCGAGGCGGCCGCGGTCGATTACGTCAATCTGCACGGCACGGCGACACCGGCCAACGATGCAGTCGAGGCGGTCGTCGTCGCCGAGCTGTTTCCGGTGGAGACCTGCGCCAGTTCGACCAAGGGCTGGACCGGCCACACGCTGGGCGCCGCCGGCATCGTCGAGGCGGTGGCCTGCCTGATCGCGCTTGAGCAGGGCTTCATGCCGGGCACGCTCAACTGCGAGGAGCCTGATCCCCTGTGTGGTCCGCAGCTCGCGCTGAACAACGTCGAGCGCGCGCCGCAGGTCGCGCTGTCGTGCTCGTTTGGCTTCGGAGGCAACAACGCCGCACTGGTGTTCGGCCGCGGAGGCCGCGCATGAGCGAGGTCATCGTCCGCGTGGCCGGAATCGGCATCTACGCGCCGGGCCTGACCGGTTGGGCGGTTGCTGCTGCAGCCCTGCGCGGCGGCGCTGTGCCCGAGCTGTCGGACCCGCCGCGGCCCGCACCGCCGCTGCTGCCTGCGGCCGAACGGCGGCGCGCGCCGGATACGGTGCTCTACGCCGCCCAGGCGGCGGCCGAAGCCTGCGCCATGGCCCAGGCCGATCCGGCTACGCTGCCGTGCGTCTTCAGTTCCACCCAGGGCGACATCGCGATCACCGATTACATGTGCTCGACGCTGGCGACGGCCCCGCGGGAGTTGTCGCCAACAAAATTCCACAATTCCGTCCACAACGCGGCCGCGGGCTACTGGAGCATCGCCACCGGCTGCCGTGCGCCGTCGACCGCGGTCAGTGCCTGGATTAACAGCTTCGGCAGCGGCCTGTTCGAAGCGGCCGTGCAGGCGGCCGACGACGCAGCGCCGATGCTGCTGGTCGTCTACGACGCGGCGGCCGCCGGCCCGCTGCGTTCGACGATCCCGTTCGACTGCGGTTTCGCGCTGGCGCTGGTGCTGGCGCCCGACGAGCCGTCCGCCGCCGGCGCGCGCCTGCGCCTGAGCGCCGCGAGCACGGCGGGTGTGGCGAGTGAACCCACGCTGGATTGGGCGCGAACGCTGTGCGCACGCAATGCCTGCGCCGACAGCCTTGCGCTGCTGCAGGCGCTGGCCGTGGGGGAACCCGCGACACTGCGCATCGATGCCGGACCCTCGTTCGCGCTGCTCGCGCAGGTGATGCCATGACGCCGCTGCGTGCCGCCGTGCTGATTCCCTGCCTCAACGAGGAACGCGCGATCCGCGCCATCGTCCAGGGCGCGTTGCAGCACAGCGGGCAGGTGATCGTCGTTGACGACGGCTCCAGCGACGGCACGGTCGCCGCACTGGCCGGGCTGCCGATCCATCTGATCCGGCACGAACGACCCGGCGGCAAGGGCAATGCCCTGCGCGCCGGGTTCCGGCGCGCACTGGAGCTGGACATCGACGGCGTGCTGACCATGGATGGCGACGGCCAGCACCACTACGGCGACATCCCGCGCATCCTGCGCGTCGCCGCGGGCCTGCCCAACCACATCGTTGTCGGCGCGCGCCTGATCGGGCGTGAGCGCCAGCCATGGATTCGTCATGTCGCCAACGACATCGCCGACTGGGGCATCGCCTGGGCCGTGGGGCAGCGTCTCGTCGATTCGCAGAGCGGTCAGCGCTGGTATCCGCGCGAGGTCGTGAAGCTGGCGGTCGACGTGGCGCCGCAGGGCTTCGTGTTTGAGGCCGACATCCTCATCGAAGCGGCGCGGCGCCTGCGCACGCGCGTCGCCGCGGTGCCGATCGAGGTGCGCTACGCGGGCGAGTTCCGTCGCAGCCACTTCAAGCCGCTGCGCGATTTCTGCCGCATCACCTCGCATGTGTTCGGCCGTGTCGTCGAGGCCGGTTCGGTCGTGCGTACTTACGGGATTGCGCGCAACACGCCGATCCAGATCATCAATCCGGACACCGCCGGCCATCCGACGCCAACGGATACGGCAACAAGCACGGAGCTGGCGTAGGCGATGGGAAGCTCGATGCTGCTATTGCAACTGGTTGTGATCCTCGGCACCGCGCGCGTGCTGGCGTTGCTGCTGCGCTATCTGGGTCAGCCGGCCGTGATCGGCGAGATGATCGCGGGACTGGCGCTCGGGCCGATCCTGCTCGGCAATGTCGCACCGGACCTGCACGCGGCGCTGTTTCCGCCGCAGAGCCTGCCGGCGCTGACCGGCATCAGCCAGATCGGCCTCGTGTTGTTCATGTTCATTGTCGGTGCCGAGCTGCGTATACCGACCGGGCTGCGCTCGCAGATGATCGCCTCGGCCTGGGTCGGCGGGCTGGCCATGCTGCTGCCATTCCTGCTCGGGTTGGCGATGGCGCCGTGGCTGCATCCGCAGCTTGCGCCGGAAGGTGTCGCGTTCTTGCCGTTCGCCCTGTTCGTGGCAACGGCGATGGCCATCACGGCCTTTCCTATGCTCGCGCGCATCCTCAAGGACAAGGGGTTGGCCGGCACCGCCGTCGGCGCGCTGAGCCTGATCTCGGCAGCCGTGGCCGATGTGCTGGCCTGGATACTGCTGGCGCTGGTCGTGGCCCTGATCGCAGCCGACGGCGG
>JAAFHE010000675.1 GCA_013298265.1 Lysobacterales bacterium
AACTCCAAATGTTAGAAAACCGCTAAACAAATCGAATTTTTTGGCTCTGAAGCCCCCTTGAGTCAAGGGGGCGGCCAAACGCCTGCGCAGCAGGCGTTTGGCGGGGTTGTGGAGATCTGGTGCTGATTACAAAAGCATCGTTGCCAGACTTGAAGGTCAAGGTTCGTGCGCGTCAGCGTTGCTTCCAGGCGCCCGTGGCGTCCTGATAATACCAGCCGGCGCGGGCCTGCTGGACCCACTGCGCGGCGAAGGTGCTCTGGATCTGCGCTTCCCATTCGGGATGGCCGTTGGCGCGGGCGATCTCGCTGTAGACCGCCTTGCGGTCGCGATTTTCTTCGGCCACGGCCTGGTTGAGCGCGCTGCGCTCGGCCAGCGGCACGGCGGCCGCATCGCGCATCGCAACGAGGCCGTCGCGGCTCAGGCCGATGCTGCCGGCGGCCAGTGCCTTGGTCAGCACACTGTCGAAGCGCTGCTTCATGCGTGCCTGGATATCCTGCACGGCCGCCGTCTGGATATTGAGATCGGGTTCCGCCGCCTGCGCGGAACCGATGAAGAAGTCGAGCAGGCTCGCCTGCGGCGGGCGCGGCGGCGGCTTGATCTCGGCGTCCTTCGCCGCCTCGCCGATCACGTTGCCGATGAACTGCTCGGCGGCTTTTTCCGCCGCGGCAGCGGGGAAATACACGTTGATCGTGACGCAGGCCGACAGCAGCACCAGCGACAGGCTCAACAGCATCGTACGGAGATGGCGCATGGACGTACTCCTGGGTGGTTCAGTTGATGACGGGTTTGGTGCCGCTCGCGGCCGCCTTGAGACGCTCGACGAGCACGGACCAGTCCACTTCGGACTGATGGCCGACGATCTGGATGCGCGGCAGACCACGCCCTTCGACCAGAGTGTAGCGGGCGCCGTCCGCATCCAGTCCGCGCATGTGGCAGACCGCATTGCGCAGTCGGCAGCCCAGGCCCAGCCGGGCGTAGCCGAAGGTGTCGAAGAGCTTGAGCACACTGGCCTGAATACCCGCCGCGATACCACCGCCGCCCACCGAGGAAATGGTGTTGACGGCGCGCTGGCTGATGCGGCCTCCGTCCAGGGCCTGCAGTTGCGCATCGAACGCGACCGGCTGCCAGTCGACCAGGCGCAGCGCGCGCACGTAGCCGGACAGGCGGCCGCTGATGTCGCCGATGTCGAACGTACCGGTCAGCAGGCTCAGGTCCAGCCGGTCGAAGGCTATGTCGGCCGACAACGCCGGCAGCAAGCCGAAGGGCCGCTCCAGCGCAAGGCCGGTGACGTTGAGCGTGCCGTCGAAAACCGTGAGCATCAGGCCGCCGTTGAGCTCAAGGCGCTCGTCCACATAGCGCAGTTCCGGCACCGCTCCACCGAGCTTGCCACCGAAGCGCGGCCATCCTAGCGCCTGGCTCAGCGCCGACAGTTCGACGCCGTGCAGCGCGAGGCCGGCCTGCAGACGCTCGCCGCGGGCCGCGGTCGGATGCAGGTCGAGGCGTTCCAGGTCGAGGCTGCCGCCGAGCAGCGCAATCCGCACCCGCTGCGACAAGGTCAGCGCGCCGTCGCGGCTGTGCCATTGCGTACGCGCGGCACCGAGCGGAAGCGAGTAGAGCGTGGCCGATTGCCAGGCCAACTGCCCCGGCGGCGCGCTGCCGACGCGGCGCCATTCGAGTTCACCGGCCAGCCCTTTGATGCCGATGCCGCGCTTGCCTTCATCAAGATCGACATCGTCGAGCCTTGCGGCGGCGCTGGCGATTCCGTCGGCGTCGAGCTGTGCCCGTGCGCTCAGGTGGCCGCGGCTGGCGAGTTCACCCCAGCCGGCCAGCGCGAGCAGGCTGCCGAGATAGCGCTGCTGCGCTTGCGGCAGCACGGCCTCGAGGGAATCGACCTGCAATTCCCGCAGCGGCAATTCGTTTGCTGGCGCAACTAACGCCGAGGCCTTGAGTTCGAGTACGCCCGGATCGTCGTAGACCACATCGCTGAAGCGATAGGCCTCGCGCTCCGGCGAAAGCGCAAAGTCCAGGCGCGTGCCGTGATCGGCGAAGGCCAGATGTACATCTCCCTGCAGCAGCTCACCGCCGCCGATCTGGCCACGATGGTGCAGGCGCCAGGGTGTCGTGGCCGTGACATCGAGTTTGCCGGCCAGACTCAGATGCGCCGCCGCGCTGCGGCCGTCCTGGGTGTCGAAGCCGAGATCGCGCAGGCTGTAGTCGAGCTGTAGCGGGGCCGCCGCAGACGGCGGCAATTCCGCATCCACGGCGAGCTGTCCCTCGACGCGGCTCAGTGCGGGCCAGGACGCGCGCAGCAGGTCGCTGAGCCAGTCCAGCGGTAGCTGGCGTAGCTGCAGCTGCCAGCGCGCGCCGGCATCGTCACCCTGCTGGCTCAGGGTCAAGCGTGCCGGCGCACGGTTGAGCTGAAGGTTCAGTCGCCCGTGCTCGAGGGTGGCAATGAAACCGGCTTCTACCGGCTTGGCCGCCGCCGCGACGCGCAATCGTGCCTGACCGGCGCAGCGCCAGCTGGCCGCTTCGGGTTCCAGCGGACAGTGCGCATGCAGTTCGGACCATTGCAGATTGAACTCGGGCCACAGCAGCTGCGCCGCCCTGAGCTGCAGATCCTGGCCGCCGTCGGCGCCGGAACCAATCTCCACTTCAATATTTTTTACACTAATGCCATGAGCCTGCAGCGAATCCGCCGCAGCGCGCAGACCCGCCGCACGCCCCTGGGCGCAGAAAACAATAGCGAGCACAATGCAGACAGCACGAAGACGGTTGGGCATGCGCAGCGACCGGAAAGAGGCGCCGATTGTGGCCAGCGCGGGCTGAACGGGGAAGAGGCATGGAGCTGCTGATCGCCGATGACAACACGCTGAGCCTGCGCTTTCTCGCCGACGCGGCGGCGCTGCTCGGCCATCGCTGCGATATCGCCGGCGACGGCCTGGCCGCGCTGGCACTTGCGCGCGCGCGACGCTACGACGTGTTGCTGCTGGACGTACGTATGCCGGGACTGGATAGATCGGAAGAGCACA
>JAAFHE010000677.1 GCA_013298265.1 Lysobacterales bacterium
AGCTCCTTTCATGTAATGGTGAGATCGGCCTGGCTCACATCCACGCCGACCGAGAAGGTGATGCAATATTCGTTGGGGCCGTAGTCCTCGGCGCTGACCAGCATGTACTCATAGCGATCGAGTCCGGGCACGAGACGCTGGTACAGCATCGCATAGTGGGTCAGTTCGTAGTCCGGTTCACGGAAGTCCTTGTTGTAGACCTTTTCGTCGAACACGACCGGCGGCGCCCAGTCGCCCGTGACGCCTTCGCCCCAGACGCGATCGTAGCGTTGGCCGTTGACGTCCAGTTGCGCCGCACCGATCTGCGAGCCGCGCTTGACCCAGTCGTTGAACGCGGTCTGATTCGGCGGATTGACGGTCTCGTGGAACACGAAGAGCTTGACGTCGTCGATCTGGCCTGCGGTGGCACTGACCTGGACGAACGCGTCGTCGGTGAGGTAGTAGCGGTGCAGACGCGATCCGCCGCCGAGCTCGACCTCGCCCCAGGCCTCGATCAGTTGGTTGCCCTCGGGCGCCTCGAACAGCAGGCGGTCGCCAGCAACGCGGAACGGAAGACTGTCCACTGCGACGGCGCCCTTCAGGCGCAGGCCCAGCGGGCCGACCGGCGCGATCGCCGGTTCTTCCGGCTTGGATCCGAACATCTTTCCCAACCAGCTCATGGTGTACAGGCTCCCCAATTGATGCGCGCCGGGTCGACGCGCTGATCGGCGATGTAATACAGCGTCGCGTTGGCGGCGACGCGGTCGCTATCGGGCGGGTTGAGACGCGGCTCCGTGCTCACGCCAACGCCCACGCCCGCGGTATAGCCGAGCAGGGTCACGCCGAGCTCGTGCTTGAATACATTGAACAGCTTGCCGTAGCCCAGCTCCTGGCTCTGCGCCGGCACGCGCAGGCTGAATTGCGTTGCGCCGCCGGCCACGGACAGCAGCTCCGCGGCAACCGCGGCGCTACCGGCGTCCTGCGCCGCGCGCACCATGACCTCGACGTGCAGCGGCAGGACGCATTCAACGGCCGGATAGTGGGCCTTGAGCACGGCGCAGGTTTCGCAGCGCTCGAAGGTCACGACGACATGGCCTTGCACCTTGTTCGCGAGCACGGCGAACGCCGCAGCCAGGGTCTGCTCGTCGGTAGCGGCATTGACGATGATACGGGCCGCGGCAGCGATACCGACACGCTGGTAACAGACCGGATCGGCCAGCGAGTCGACGCGGACGAAGCGGATGTGCTCGGGCCTCGGATTTTCCATTTCTTCCAACGCGACAAGGACGATGCCCTCGTTGTCGGTGGCGCTGTCCTGGCTCAGCAGATCCAGCATGCGCAAGGTATCGCGTCCCATCCAGCCCACGATGACGGTATGGCCGCTCATTCCGGGATAACTGTGCTTGCCCATGGCCCTGCGCCTCCAGGTATCAATCAGTCCGGTGGTTGCCTTGCCGATGAACATGGCGAACAAGGTGACGCCGCCGGGCAGCAACCAGAGTACGGCGATCCAGCGCCCGGCCGGCGTCTGCGGCGAGAGGTCGCCGTAGCCGATCGTGGTCGCGGTAACGACGTAGTAATAGAACCAGTCGGTGAACGTGACCAGTTTTTCCTCGCCGACCAGCACCATCAGTTCCCAGCTGACGAGGCTGTGCAGCAGCACGATGCCGAACAGCGCGCCCCAGCTCATCAGAGCCAGATGCCGGTGGAACGCCCGCATCAGCCGAACCCAGACTGGCATATGCCCTCCCCGTGCTCATGCCTGGCTGCGGTTAACGCCCCCGTCCCGCCGCAACCTCCCTCGACATACGCCCGCCGGACTGGCCGGCGGGCGCCGTCCGATCAACTGCTCTTGCTGGCAGCACCTGCGTGGTCGAGTTGCGGCACGCCGTCGTGAGCAAGGGCCTTCGGCGTCGCGGACTCGAAGCGCGCGAGGATGGAATCTGCCGAAGATTCGCCAGCGACGATACCGGCCTGGGCCAGACGCCGCTGCAAATCGCCATCTTCGCCGGTGGCCTTGGCCATTTCATCGGCCACTTCGAGCTGCGCCGCACGTTCAGTCTGGCGCAGCTTGATGCGCTCCAGCGAGTCCAGTGCAGTGCCGAGCTTGGCGCCAGTGCCGGCAGTCTGCGCGGCCAGCGCGGCCTGCGCGCGCTGCACGCTTTCGGTGGCCTTGACCGTGTCGATCTGCTGTTTCAGGCGTGTGATGACGGTTTCCGCCTGGCGCGAGGCAGTCTGCAGCTTGGTGATGCTGGTATCGAAGTCACCGATGATCTTGCCTTCGGTCGCGATGTCGGCCTCGATCTGCGCGAGCTTGGTCGCTACCTCTTGCGCAAGTCCGCGGTTGTCGCGTGCGAGCGCCTCGCGAATGTAGTTGCTGTATTCGGCCTGCTTGGCTTTCTTGTCGCTGAGCTTGTCGTTCGCGATCTTGCGCTGCGCCATGATCTTGGCGAGGTCGTCGCGGGAACGCAGCAGCGCGTTCTGCGCATCGCGCACTTCCTGGTCGAGGATGCGCATCGCGTTGGCGTCGACCACGGCCGTGCCGGCTTCATGCGCGGCGCCGCGGAACAGGGTGATGATCTTGGTCCAGATGGCCATGGGCGGTCACTTCAGATGTTCGGCGAAGGCCTCGGCGGCCTGGATGGTGTTGTCGGCGAGGGCGTGGATTTCCTCTACGACGGCCGGCAGCGGCGAGCGGCTGGAGAGTTCGCCGAAGACAATATAGAGATCCTCGTTGCCGACGCTCTGCAGGCCCAGGTTGGACAGCGGGTTGACCGGGTTCAGGCGCAGGCAGGCCTCGTTGAAGGCGTTGCGGTCCTTGACCTGGCTGGCCAGGCAAAGGGGCGAGGAGACGAAGATCTGTTCGCCGGAAACGGCCAGATGCATGGACAGGTCGCCATGCTCGTGCATGGCGATGTTGATGGTGGCGTCAACGCCACCGACGAGGTTGAGTTCTATGCCTTCGAGATCGACGCTCGTATCGGAGCGCAACGCTTCGAACAGCGATTCGGTAGTCCAGGGGGTGTTCACGATGTACCTAGCCTCCTGC
>JAAFHE010000678.1 GCA_013298265.1 Lysobacterales bacterium
GCGTAGACGCCGAGTATAGCCGCGGGCGCGGGAGCCGCGCGAGCCGGCGGCGCCAACGGCGCGGCTGCCCCGGGCGAGCGCAACTCCCCTTCCGGCACCCGCCGGCGCAAGGCACCAAGAATCCCACCCGCGCCCCTGCCGACGCCGCGAAACCCGGGCACCTACTCGTTTCCCACTCCTGCCGGCTCCTTCCCGCTCCCTGCGCGCCTCGAAGGACGCACGCCCCAGACGTTGCGTTTTCACAAACTGCGCATTTCTTTTTCTTCTCAAATAACTAAAAATACACCTCGACACCGCCAGCCGGAATCGGGGTCCGAAATGCGCCATGCCCCTATCCCCCAAGCACGCCTGCATACCGCGCTGGACGCGATCAGCGAGCCTCTGGTGCTGCTGCTGGACGCAGCCATCGTGCATGCGAATCCTGCCGCGCTGCGCCTGGCGGAAAACCTCGCCGGCGCGCGGGGCAATCCGGAACTGTGCCTGCGCGAACTCGTGGAACGCTGCCAGGCCGATGCAGGCAGCCGCTCCCTCGTCGTGCCACTGGCTACAGACACGTCCGCCACGAGTGCGCTCGTGATGCTGCTCGACTACGAGCCGGCGGAAAGTCTGCCGCGCGGCAGCAACGAGCTGGAGCTGGCGCTGGCCCGCCTCAACACGGTGCAGGAACAGCTCGTGCAGTCGGAAAAGATGGCCTCGCTGGGCCAGCTCGCCGCCGGGATCGCGCACGAGATCAACAACCCGATCGGCTACGTCCATTCCAACCTCGGCACGCTGCAGGAATACCTCAACAACCTGTTCGGGCTGATCGAGTGCTACGACGCGGCCATCGCCCAGAACGGGCCGATGACGGCCGAACGCCGCGCCGAAGTCGCCGAGCGCAAGCGCGTGATCGACTTCGCCTTTCTCGTGCAGGATCTGCCGCCGTTGCTGGCCGAATCGCGCGAGGGCATCGACCGGGTGCGGCGCATCGTGCAGGACCTGCGCGATTTCTCCCGCGTCGACCGCATGGAAACCTGGTCGCTGTACGACCTGCACCGCGGCCTGGACAGCACGCTCGGCATCGTCTGGAACGAGATCAAGTACAAGGCCGACGTGCGCAAGGAATACGGCAACCTGCCGCTGGTCGAATGCCTGCCCTCGCAGATCAGCCAGGTGTTCGTGAACATGCTCGTGAACGCGGCCCAGGCGATCGAACAGCACGGCGAGATCGTGATCCGCACCGGTGCCGAGTCGGGCAAGGTCTGGATCGAGATCTGCGACAACGGCAGCGGCATCGCGCCGGACAACCTCAAGCGCATCTTCGATCCGTTCTTCACCACCAAGCCGGTCGGCAAAGGGACTGGCCTGGGCCTGTCGATCTCCTACGGCATCGTGCGCAAGCACAACGGCGACATCGCCGTCGACAGCGCGCCCGGCCGTGGCACCACGTTCCGCATCACCCTGCCGCAGCGGCAGTCCTGAACACTGTCCGACAGGAGTCATCCATGTACCGCGTGCTCATCGTCGACGACGAACCCAACATCCTCACCGCACTGCGCCGCAACCTGTCGAACATCCCCACCAGCATGCTCGACGGCGAACGCCTGGAGCTGATTCCGGCCAATAGTCCCGACGACGCGCTGCAGCTCGCGGTGGACGAGAATTTCGATCTCGTGATCTCCGACCTGCGCATGCCCGGCATCAACGGTGTAGACCTGCTCGCCGAAATCGGCGCGCGCCAGCCCAACATCGCACGCATCCTCATGAGCGGCTTCGCCGACCTCGAGGCGATCGTCAACGCCGTGAACCAGGCACGCATCTTCCGCTTCATCCCCAAGCCCTGGGACGAAAACGACTTGCGCATGGCCGTGGTGCAGGCGCTGCAGTACCGCGCCGTGCTACTGGAAAACCAGCGCCTGGCCGATCTCGTGCGTTCGCAGCGCGGTCAGCTCGAAAAACATGCGGCCGAACTGCAGCGGCTCGAGCTGGAGCATCCGGGCATCACGCGCCTGGAGCGCGACGAGACCGGAGCGATCTACATCGACGAGGACGATCTGTAGCCGGGTACGGCCAGAGCCATCGTCGGCCTGCCGCAGCACCGCCTGCAGCAGTACGCGGATGCGCGCACCGTTGTTTGTCCCCTTTGGCATCCCTTTGGCGTTCTCCGCTATGTCTCCGGCCATCAGCGGTTCTGCCCATGCTGCTTCGTCTCGTCATGCTGGCCGGCTTCGCGCTGACCTCGATCGCGCAGGCCTCGGTCGCGCAGGCCGCGATCATCACGGTCACGACGTCGACCGATGAATTCGGGGAGGATGCGGGGGACTGCAGCCTGCGCGAAGCGCTGCAAGCTGCCGTCACCGACGCCGCGTTCGGCGGCTGTATCGCCGGTTCCGCGCTACTCGACACGATCCAGCTCAGCGGATCGACCTACTCGATCACGCGCGCAGGCGCCAACGAAGATGCGAATGCGACCGGCGACTTTGATGTCTCCGGCAACAGCACCATCATCCTGCAGGGTGTGGGCGCTCAGCGTACGACGCTCGACGGCGCGGGGCTGGATCGCGTCATCGACGTCGGCAGCAGCCCGGACAGTCAGCTCTTCCTGCTCGATCTGACGGTGCGCGGCGGCGACTCGGGCAACGGCGACGGCGGCGGCATCCGCATGCGCGGCGAGACGCTCATCGTGCGACGCAGCCATATTGCGGGCAACACCGGGCGTGTCGGCGGCGGCATCTATGCAACGGCTGCCGCCGGCGACGTACAGGTGATCGAAAGCGCCGTGACGCGCAACGTCGCGAACGGCCTGGGCGGCGGCATCCACAGCTCAGGCACGCTGAAACTCGTCAACGCGACGATCAGCGAAAACCGCTCGACTTCGCTCGGCGGCGGCCTCTCATCGGCCGGCGACAGCAGCCTCAAGAGCGTGACGATCGCGTTCAATTCAGCCGCAACCTACGGCGGCGCCTATTTCTCGGCCGGCAGCGCAACGATCGACAACTCACTGTTCGCCAACAACGGCCAGCAGGGGGGGCTCAACGACGCCGCG
>JAAFHE010000679.1 GCA_013298265.1 Lysobacterales bacterium
GTTGCCGGTGAACGGGCTTGCCGTGATCCGGTCACCGGCGAGGTAGACGCGGTTCGCATCGACCGGGTCGGCCACGATCGACGTGTTGACCGCGCCCTGGGCGCCCGGATGCACGGCCGGCACATCCATTGCGGTCCAGGTGCCGCCGAGGTTGGTCGAGCGCGCGACCCCGGCCAGCACGCCGCTGTTGACCACCGCGACGAAGACGACGTTGGTCGCACCGACCGACAGGCGCACCGTGGAGGTCGACCCGCTCAGCCCGGCAATACCGGCGGTCACGTCGGTCCAGTTCGCGCCGCCGTCATCGCTGCGCAGCACCTTGGGCGCCGCGCCGCGCGTCGCAATATAGAACTGTGAATTGTTGGAGCGATTGGCGACGAAATCGAAGATGCCGCCGGTCGGAAGGTTGCCGGTGCCCGAGGCGAGCGTGAAGCTGGTACCCGTATTGGTGCTGCGGAACAGGCCGCCGGTGGTCGACGCCGCAAACAGCGTCGACCCGCGTGCCGCGACCGCGATCAGCTTCTGACCCACCAGCGTCGGCGCGCCGAGCACGGTCCAGCTCGCGCCGCCGTCGGTGGTCCGGTACAAGCCGATTTCGTCGTCGCCGCGCTGGGCGAAATTGCTGAACCGGCCGGTGCCGGCGAGCAGCGTCTGCTGTGTGACGTCGAGGGGATCCAGCGCCACCGCGCCGATCGACTGCGACGGCAGGCTGTCGGTCAGCGGCGTCCAGGTCGGCTGCGCCGCGGTCGCGTTGATCGTTTTCCAGACGCCGCCGTTGACGGCACCGATATAGAGAATGTCGGCGTTGGTCGGATGCGCCGCGATTGACTGGATTGCGCCGGAGACTTCGTTGTTCGGCGGCACGCTGACCTGCGCCGACTGGGTCGGCGACGGACCACGCGATACCCAGGTGCCGCCGCCCCGGTTTACGGGTCGCGGCGGCGGATTGAGCTGTAGCCGCTGTTCGGCCGGATCGACCGGCTCCCAGTCGCCTTTCGGCTCGCCGTCGGTTTCACCCTCCGCTGCGTGTACCGCTGCGACGCGGGTATCGAGGACCGTCCCAGGCGACGGCTCGGTTGGGCGCGCTGCCAGCAACCCCATCGCGACCAGCCCTATCACGGAAACCGGTACAACGCTCATGCGCACTACTGTTCGAATAGCCATGAAACCTCCGCCCTGATACCTAGACAGCTTCGCCAAGAGTCGCATCTCGACGCTCCGAGGGCGGAGTAGACACCGCGTACGCGCGCCTAGCAACCGTATAACCCAGGCCTGGGTGAAACTGCTGCGCGCGGCGCGCATTCCGGCAGATTCGCGCACCGGGTTCGCGCCGGTGGGCCAGTCGCTCACCGGGCGACGCCTGTCCATTCCCGCCCGGACTAACCAAACAGTTTGGAAGCGACCAGGGCGAGCAGCACCAGCGCGGCCAGCACCTTGGCCGGCAGCGACACCGCGCGATTCTGCACGCCGGCCAGCACCAACAGCATGAGCAGAACGCAGCCCGCGCCGGCGAGCATCGCGACCAGAGCAAGCAGCAGTGCGTAACCGTCGCTGCCGCCTTTCGTGAAAATCCCGAACGCGGCCGACAGCACGCCCACGAACAGCAACACCAGCGCGCCGACATAGCGCACACCGTCGGAAAGGCCGGAGGGTGCGTCGCCGAAGTCCGACACTCCCTGTGCGGACGGCAGCGTGCCGCGGAAGCGTGCAATCAGGTAACCGATGCCGATCAGCAGGCCGCACATCAGCAGCGAGCCCAGGAACTTGCGCGTCGAACGCGACAGCCAGGGCGGGTCCTGCAGCGCGAACTCCATGCGGCTCACGCGGCCGTCCCGGAACGACACCGCCAGCGTGCGGCTGCCGTGCAAGGGCTTTACCGTGACCTGCTGCGAACTCGAGTAGCGGAACTCACCGACAGGCCGGTAGTGCGACGACAGCAGCGCTCGTGCTTCGGATTCTTCCTGACCGATGAACAGCCCCATCGGCGTGCGCGCCGTCGCCGGCGCTTCCACCACCATGCTCTCCGCCGGCGCATCCGGGTCGAAGGTCTCGCCGCGGCGGATGCGGAAGGTCAGTCCGCGCTGGAGGTATTCCATCGTCTGCAACTCGTCGGACGCCGCACCGCCGCGATACCTGGCCACACGCTGGCTGCGATCGCGATCGGCCTGCCCCAGCACGCGGATCAGTTCGGAAAACGGCACCCGGCCTTCCACCACGCCACTCGCATCCACGAACGGCAGCGGTTCGCGGACGATGGGCGCGGGCACGGGTTCGACTGCGTGCACGGACAGCAGCGCCGACAGCAACAGCAAAAGCCATGGCAACACGCGCAGGCAGCGGATCATGGACAGTCGTACCGGTGGGCATGCGGCACCGCTGCCGCAGGATCGCGGCGAGTATTGCATGAGGCCTACTCTCTCCAGGCGAGCGCAAAGCGACGCCACCGCTACTGGAAGCGGCTCTGCGGCGCCCTGCGCCCGCGTTGCGTCGACAGCGGCGACGGCGCCTGAATCGGTGCCTACCGGCAGCGCACGTCGACAGCGGATGCCACCAGCGCCACCGCTGACGCCGTGTAGGCTTGCCAGACAGCCTTGTCCCGTTTCGGAGCACACCGCATGCGCTCTTACCTCACCCGTTTCGGACCATTCCTGCTTGCCCTGTTCCCGCTCAGCGGCGCCACTGCCGCCGACTACAAGCCCGTACGCTGCGACACGCGTGAAGTCTATGCCGGGCGTCCGCTGCACGACGCCGTGACCGTCTCGCCCGCGCCGGGGCCGCTGAACGACGACAGCTTCGACGCCGCGACGACGCAGCGCCTCGACGACGCCTTCGCCACGCTGCACAAGGCCAGTGGCGCAACCGCCGTCAGCGCCGCCGTCGCCGCCCCCGGCCGCGGAATGTGGACAAAGTCCGTCACGCCCACCGACGCCCCGCTGCTCTACTGGGCCAGCGCCGGCAAGACCTTCACTGCCTTGGTCGTGCTGCAGCTCGCCGCCGAGGGCAGGCTCGATCTCGAC
>JAAFHE010000068.1 GCA_013298265.1 Lysobacterales bacterium
CACCCTGCGCAACGGCCGCAACCCAGTGTGGCGGCTCCAGCCTGCAGGCGATGCGCGCGGCTAGCCCGAGGCGCTCAAGGCCGGCGCAGGCAAGAATGATGGCGTCGTAATGCCCCGCATCGAGCTTGCCCAGGCGCGTGCCGACGTTGCCGCGCAAATCGGCCAGCTGGATGTCGGGACGCAACGCGCGCAGCTGTGACTGGCGGCGCAGCGACGACGTGCCGACACGTGCGCCGCGCGGCAGTTCGGCGATGCTGCGGTAGTCGTTGCTGACCAGCGCATCGGCCGCGTCCGCGCGTTCGAGCACCGCGCCCAGTGCGAAGCCGCTGTCGACTTCCATCGGCACATCCTTGAGCGAATGCACGGCTATGTCAGCGCGGCCTTCCAGCATCGCGACTTCCAGCTCCTTGAGGAACAGACCTTTGCCGCCGATGGCTGACAGGGGCTGGTCGAGGATCTCGTCGCCACGCGTGCTCATCGGCACCAGGTCCACGCGCAAGTCCGGGTGCGCGGCACGCAGGCGCGCGGCGACATGTTCGGCCTGCCAAAGAGCCAGGGCGCTCTGGCGCGTGGCGATACGCAAAGATTTCATGGAGATTCTGGCAATACGGAGGGTGGCCGCATGCTAGTGCAGCACGGAAGAATCGGGAATGGTTGAAGGCCGGGAATAGAGAATCGGGAATGGGGAATCGTAAGAGCACAGCGTGGGGGCGGAGGCCCTGCGCTTTTACCAATTCCCGATTCTCCATTCCCGATTCCCGGCTTTCAACCATTCCCGGCTTTCAACCATTCCCGGCCTCCTAAAGGCTGCGCACGAGCTTTCTGAGCCCCGGCAAGTTGCGCCGGCTGACTTCCAGCACGTCCGCACTGCCGTCGATCCGGACGAACACGCGTCCATCGTTGCCGCGGGTCAGCCCGGCCATGCGCGCGCGTGCGACGAGGCAGTTGCGGTGGATACGCACGAACTGGTCGCCGAACTCGTCCTCGAGGCCCTTGAGCGCGTCCTCGACCAGCACCTGGCCTCGGGAATGATGCACGACGACGTACTTGTCCTCGGCCTGCAGGTAGAGGATGTCCTGTACCGGCACGAGCACGAGATTGCCGCGCACGCGCGCGCAGATATGGCTGCGCTGGCGGTGCGGCCCTAGCGTGCCGGCGACTTTGTCGAGCTTGTTCGCGCCAAGCCGGCCGGCCCGGGCCAGTGCCTGCTCCAGCCGTTCGCGGCGCACGGGCTTGAGCACGTAGTCGACCGCATGCGCGTCGAAGGCCTTGAGCGCGTACTCATCGTAGGCGGTGCAGAAGATCACGGCCGGCGGGTCGGTCAGCGCGCCAATCACGCGCGCCGCGTCCAGACCGTCCAGACCGGGCATGCGGATATCAAGGAGGCAGACGTCCGGGCGCAGAAGGTCGGCCTGCTGCACGGCCTGCTCGCCGTTCTCCACGCTCGCGACCACTTCGCCGCCCGCATCGGCGACGAGCGCGGCGAGCCGCTCGCGTGCCAGCGGTTCGTCGTCGGCAATCAGTACACGCATGTCGCTGCTCCCGAGAAAGTTCTGAGCACGTTGCTGGAATGCCGCTCTTGTGATTTGTACCCGATCCCCACAAACCCTCCGAAGGCAGAAGCCCGCTCCACTTTGTTCATAAATTCCATGCTGTACGCGAACTCAGCGCTGCAGCGGAATGCGCAGTCGACACTCGAACGCGCCGATCTGGTCTTCCGCCAGCAGCGCCGCGCGCTCGCCATAGTGCAGCGCCAGCCGGCTGCGGATATTGTTCAGCGCCACGCCGTTGCGGTTGCCGCGCCGCGCCGCCGGCGGCGGGCACGGATTGCGCACGCGGATCTCGATCGTCACGCCGTCACTGCTGCCGTCGACTTCGACCACACCGCCTTCGGGCAGCGGCTGAATGCCGTGGTAGACCGCGTTCTCCACCAGCGGCTGCAGCAGCAGCGACGGCAGTTCCAGGTCGCGTGGCAGTTCGTCGACGCGCCACTCCACGCGCAGGCGCTCGCCCAGGCGTAGCTGCTCAATGCGCAGGTAGCCGCGCGCGAGATCCAGTTCCTCGCCGAGCGTGCCGCGCGCATCCTCGCGTCCGAGCGCGGCGCGAAACAGATCGGCCAGATCTTCGACCGCCGTCTCGGCCTGGGCTGGCCGGGCGCGGATAAGGCTCGCGATGACGTTCATGCTGTTGAACAGGAAATGTGGGCGTATGCGCGCCTGCAGCGCGTCGAAGCGCGCGCGCTCCTCGGCGTGGACGCGTTCGCGCCATTGCTCCTGCACGTAGAAGTAGCGCAGCACCGCGCCGCCGATCAGGCCGCAGATCACGCTGTTGCGCAGCACGAAACGCCACTGGTCGGCGCCGGCGTCGATGAAGCCGAGGTCGAGGTTGCGGTCAATCGCGAACACGACCCAGCTCGCCGCCGCGGTGGTCACCAGCATCAGGGTGTACGCGGCGAACTCGCCCATCCACGGCGCCAGGCGCAGCAGCAGCGGCCGCGCCTTGCACAGCGTGACGGTCCAGACCACCGCCAGCCACTGTACGAACAGACTGGCGGTGCCGAACGTCTGCCAGGACGGGATGCTTGCATCACTGGCGGCCAGCACGACCACCAGTGCGACCAGCTCGCCGATCACGACCAGCGCGAACAGCACCGGCCAGCTGCAGAAATTCGGCAGCCAGTGGTGGGGGGGATCGATGACGGCGGTACGAGCCGGGGCGCGTTCGGGCATGGACAACCTGCGCCCTCCCCGGCGCTGGACACTGCGCCGGATTATGCGCCGAGGCGCTGCCCCAGCCACTGCCGCAGGTCGGCGATTTCCTCCGCGCTGACGCTATGCGCCATCGGATAGCTGTGCCAGTCGATGCTGTATCCGAGGCCGCGCAGCAGGTCGCGCGAACGCGTGCCGAGGGACTGCGGCACGACCGGGTCGTGGCTGCCGTGGGCCATGAAGATCGGCAGTTCCGCATTGGCCACGCTGCGCTCGGCCGCAGTGGTCTCGTGGATAGGCAGGTAGGTCGACAGCGCGACCACGCCGCCGAGGCGCTTGGCATGGCGTACGCCGCCGGCGAGCACGATGGCGCCGCCCTGGGAAAAGCCGGCGAGGATCACGCGCTCGGCCGGCACACCGCGGTCATGTTCGCGCGCGATCAGCGCGTCGAGCTGGGCGACGGATTCGCGCACCCCGGTCTCGTCCTGGCGCGAGGCGATGTCACTGCCCTTGATGTCGTACCAGGCACGCATGGCTGCGCCGCCGTTGATCGTCACCGGGCGCACCGGCGCATGCGGGAACACGAAGCGCAGCGCCGGCCACTCGCGCGACACGAGTTCCGGGATGATCGGCGCGAAATCGTGTCCGTCAGCGCCCAGGCCATGCAGCCAGATGATGCTGTGGCGCGGCTTGGGCTTGGTCTCCAGTTCGACGGCGGGCAGGATCATGGGCGGGCTCCGGCAAAAAGGATCATGGTGCCTGAGGTGCCGGGAATCGGGAATGGGGAATAGGGAATCGTAGAAGCAAGAGCGGGCGATTCCGCCTCCGCTCTAACGATTCCCCATTCCCCATTCCCCATTCCCCCACAATGACCATTGCCACGGCTCAAGCGCGTGTGGCTTCGCTATCCTCGGGCGATCCCGTCCCGGAGTCGCCCATGTCAGCCAGGCTCAGTGCCGCCGTCGCCGTCCTCGTCTGTTTCGTCGCCCTGCCGACCCAGGCAGCGCTCACCCTCGACCAGATCATGGCCGAACCCGACTGGATCGGCGCGCCGGTCGAATCGCCGTACTGGTCCGCTGACGGCAGCGCGGTCTACTACGCGCTCAAGCGCCCCGGCTCGGCCGTGCGCGATATCCGCCGCATCGGCGCAGCCGACGGCAAGGACGCCGTGCTGAGCCCGGCCGAGCTCGCCGGCATTGATGGCAAGAACGCGGTCTACGACACGGCGCGCCAGCGTGCCGCGTTCATCCGCAACGGCGACGTGTTCGTGCGCGAACTGGGCAGCAGCCGGCTGATCCAGGTCACGCGCAGCAGCGAGGACGAAAGCTCGCCGCAGTTCTCCGCCGACCAGGCCAGCCTGCACTACCGCCGCGGCAACGACTGGTACGGCTACGCGTTCGCCGGCGGCGTCAACTACCCGCTTGCCGTGCTGAAAGCGGAAAAGAATCCCAAGGACAGCAAGCCCGGCGACTTCGAGAAGCTGCAGTTGCGCCTGATCGGCACGCTCAAGCAGGACCACGACGACAAGGAAGCGCTGAAGGCGCGCGCCGAGGAACTGCGCAAGGCGGATGCGAGCCGCGCGGCCGAGCCGGTCTATCTCGGTGACGACGTCCAGATCACGCCCACGAGCGTGCTGTCGCCGGACGGCCGCTGGCTGCTCGTCGTCACCACGCCCAAGGGGTTCGACGGCGGCCGCGCCGGCAAGATGCCGATGTACGTGACCGAATCGGGCTACGAGGAGGTCGAGGACGTGCGCACGCGCGTCGGCCGCGGCAACCCGGCGCCCGAAACGCTGTGGCGCGTCGATCTGGCCAGCGGCAAAGCCACCCGGCTCGACGTCGCCGCGCTGCCCGGCAGCAGCGACGACCCGCTCGCCGCCGTGCGCGCCGAGAACGAAAAAGCCAAGCCCAAGGAAACCGCGACCGAAACCGGCGACGCGAAGTCGGCCAAGGACGCGAAGAAAAAGAAGGCCGACAAGAAGGACACGGCGAAGCCCGAGACGGCCACGCGCGCGATCAGCGTCAACGCGATCCAGTTCACGCGCGACGGCAGCCAGGCCGCCGTGATGCTGCGTGCGACCGACAACAAGGACCGCTGGATCGCAACCGTCGCGAATACGGAAAAGCCCGTGCTCACGTCGCGCCATCGGCTGACCGACCCGGCCTGGATCAACTGGAACTTCAACGAGCTCGGCTGGCTGCCGGACAATCGCACCTTGTGGTACGTGTCCGAGGAATCCGGTTTTTCCGCTTTGTATACCCGGCGCGACGGCGACAAGGCCAGGGCGATCGTGCAGGGCCGCTTCGAAGTCTCCGCACCGCAGCTTTCGCCCGACGGCGCCTGGTTCTACCTCAAGAGCAACGCCGAAGCGCCGTACAGCTACGACGTCTACCGCGTGCCGGTAGCCGGCGGACAGACGACACGCCTGACCCGCCTCAAGGGCGTGGAAGAGTTCAGCGTTTCACCCGACGGCAAGCAGTTGCTCGTCGCACATTCGGCCAGCTACCTGCCGCAGCAGCTCAGCTTGCTGCCGGCCGATGGCGGCAGTCAGCGCCAGCTCACCGATACGCGCACGGCGGAATTCAAGGCGCTGACCTGGCAGGAACCCAAGATCGTGCCGGTGCCGTCCTCGCACGGCAAGGAACCGATCTGGGGCAAGCTCTACACGCCCGC
This sequence comes from Lysobacterales bacterium, assembly GCA_013298265.1. Lineage (GTDB taxonomy): Bacteria > Pseudomonadota > Gammaproteobacteria > Xanthomonadales > Rhodanobacteraceae > Tahibacter. The sequence goes on from JAAFHE010000068.1 coordinate 5,382, forward strand.
GGCGGCCAGCGGCAAGCGTCCGATCGTGCTGTTCGTGCACGGTGCCGGCTACACGCAGAACACGCACCTGGCCTATCCGTACTATTTCCGTGAGCAGATGTTCCACAACCTGCTGACCGAACGCGGCTATCTCGTGCTGGATCTCGACTACCGCGCGTCCGAAGGCTATGGCCGCGACTGGCGCACGGCGATCTACCGCCACATGGGCAAGCCGGAACTCGAGGACCTCATCGACGGCGTCAACTGGCTGGTCAAGGAGCACGACGGCGACCCGAGCCGCGTCGGCCTCTACGGCGGATCCTATGGCGGCTTCATGGCGCTGATCGCGATGTTCCAGGCGCCCGACGTGTTCAAGGCCGGTGCAGCACTGCGCCCGGTCACCGACTGGACCCAGTACAACCACGAGTACACGTCCAATATTCTCAATACGCCGGAAGTGGACGACATCGCCTACCGCCGCAGCTCGCCGATCGAGTTCGCCGACGGCCTCAAGGGTCCGCTGCTGATCGCCCACGGCATGATCGACGACAATGTGTTCTTCCAGGATTCGGTGCGCCTGTTCCAGCGCCTGATCGAACTGAAGAAAGACAATGTCGAGCTGGCGCCGTATCCGCTGGAGCGGCATGGTTTCACCCATGCCGCAGCCTGGCGCGACGAATACGCACGCATCCTGAAGCTGTTCGAGACGCACGTGCGCGGCGTGGCCCCGTGAGCGCACTGCTTGTCGCGGCCGTGTGACGCGCAGGTAACGCGTGGTGGTGTAGGTTCGCTGGCTGCGGTGATTCCTGAGTCCTCTCCCCCAGCTTGCTGGGGGGAGATGCCTCGTTGCAGCACGCGCGCAGTTCCCTCCTGCAAAACCTGCTGCCAACACCACGGTGACCGATGCCGCATAGCGTAGAACTGATCGCCACCATTTCCGCAGCGCTCGGCGTCGCCCTGATCGTCGGCTTCATCGCAGTGCGTTTTTTCAAGCTGCCGGCACTCGTCGGCTACCTCATCGCCGGCATCCTCATCGGCCCCGCCACGCCGGGCTTCGTCGCCGACATCCACCTCGCCCAGCAGCTCGCCGAGATCGGCGTCATGCTGCTGATGTTCGGCGTAGGCCTGCATTTCTCCCTCGACGACCTGCTCTCGGTCAAGCGCATCGCGCTGCCGGGCGCACTGGTACAGATCGCCGTCGCGACCGCCATGGGCATGGGCCTGGCCTGGTTCTGGGGCTGGCCGCTCGCGGCCGGCATCGTGTTCGGTCTCGCCCTGTCGGTCGCCAGCACCGTCGTGCTGTTGCGCGCGCTGGAAAGCCGCGGCCTCGTGGAATCGGTCAACGGCCGCATCGCCGTCGGCTGGCTGGTAGTGGAAGACCTGGTCATGGTGCTGGCGCTGGTGCTGCTGCCGGCACTGGCAGGCGACAGCTCGCCCGCGCACGTCGACGCGGCCGGGGCCGCAGGCCCGCTGTGGCTCAGCGTCACGCTGACGCTGGGCAAGGTCGCCGCCTTCGTCGTGCTCATGCTGGTCGGCGGACGCAAGCTGTTCCCGTGGCTGCTGTGGCAGGTTGCGCGCACGGGTTCGCGCGAACTGTTCACGCTCTGCGTGATCGCCGCGGCCGTCGGCATCGCCTTCCTCGCCGGCATGCTGTTCGACGTGTCGTTCGCACTCGGTGCCTTCCTCGCCGGCATGGTGCTGCGCGAATCCGAACTGAGCTACCGCGCGGCCGAGGAATCTCTGCCGCTGCGCGACGCGTTCGCGGTGCTGTTCTTCGTCTCCGTCGGCATGCTGTTCGACCCGAAGATCCTGATCGAGCAGCCGCTGATGGTGGCCGCCGTGGTCGGTGTGATCGTGCTGGGCAAGACCCTCGCCGCCTCGATGCTCGTGCTGCTGCTGCGCTATCCGCTGAACACCGCGCTGACCGTCTCCGCCGGCCTGGCCCAGATCGGCGAGTTCTCCTTCATCATCGCCGCGCTCGGCGTGTCGCTGAACATCCTGCCGCAGCAGGGCCAGAACCTGATCCTCGCCGGCGCCATCATCTCGATCGCGCTCAACCCGCTGCTGTTCCAGGCGATCGAACCGGCGCAGGCCTGGATCCGCAAGCACTCCGGCAAGGCGCGCCAGCTCGAACGCCCGGCCGATCCGCTGGCGGAACTGCCGACCAGCGTGAGCTCGGACTATCTGACCGGCCATGTGCTGCTGGTCGGCTACGGCCGCGTCGGCAGGCGCATTGCCACGGCCCTGCACGAGCGCGGCCTGCGCCTCGTCATCGCCGACGAGAACCGCGAACGCGTCGAACAGCTGCGCCTGCAAGGCCTGCACGCGGTCGCCGGCGACGCGTCGGAACCGGCCGTGCTGATCCAGGCCCATGTCGCCCGCGCACGCGTGCTCGTGATCGCGATTCCCGACACCTTCCATGTGCGCCGCATGGCCGAAATCGCGCGTGCGCTGAACCCGGCGATCCAGGTCGTGGTGCGTTCGCACAGCGAGGAAGAAGCGCGCCTGCTGCAGCGGGAAAATATCGCCCAGGTGTTCCTCGGCGAGGAGACGCTGGCCGCAGCGATGACCCTGAACGTACTGGAAAAGGCCGCCGCGCCCGCGCCGGCCCATTGAATTCCTGACCGGCGTTTCAACCTACCGACGGAGCCGTGCCATGAGCGAACCCCCACCCCTGCACATCCGCCGCGCGGAGGCGGCCGACGCCGCCGTGCTGGCGCCGCTGATGGCCGAATGGTTTCTCGCCGCCTATGGCCATGCCAGCGACGCTGCGAACACGAGCGCCTTCGTCGCGGCGAACTTCGAGCGCGCAAAGCAGGCGGCTGAGATTGCGAATCCCGACATCGTCACGCTGATTGCCCAGAGCGACGGCGAGATGGTCGGCTATGCGCAGGTGCGTTTCGCGACGCGCCCACCCGACTGCGTGACCGAAGCCAGCGCGTACGAACTCGGCCGCTTCTATTTCGCGCCGGCACACCAGGGCCGCGGCGGTGCAGCACTGCTGATGGACGCGGTGCGCGCCACGGCGCGCGAACGCGGCGGTTGCTGGCTGTGGCTGCTGGTCTGGCAGGAAGCCCCGCAGGCGATCCGTTTCTACGAGAAGCAAGGCTTCGCGAAAGTCGGCACCGCGGTATTCCTGGTCGGCGAGGATCCCAAGGCGGATTTTGTGTTGAGAGGGCTGGTTTGAAGCTTTGAAGCCCTCTCCGGCCCGTCGGGCGTTCGGGGCATCAGAACCTGCGGTTCGGAGCGGCGCCCCCACCCCCGACGTTGTCGGGGGTGGGGGCGCAAAAATCCCTCAGCGAAAAATCGACAGCCCCGTCGTCGCCGCGAAACGTTCGATCGCCGCCGCGGCCGCGATCGAGTTACCGGTCGCATCCAGGCGCGGCGACCAGGCGCAGATGCTCATGCGTCCCGGCACGATCGCGAGGATGCCGCCGCCGACGCCGGTCTTGGTCGGCAGACCGATGCGGAACGCGAAATCGCCGGCGGCGTCGTAGGCGCCGCAGGTCAGCATCAGCGCGTTGATGCGGCGCGCATCGGCTGCCTGGAGTACGCGCGCAGCGCCGGGCTGCACGCCGTCGGCAGCAAGAAACAGCGCGGCGCGCGCGAGTTCGGCGCAGGACATCGCAATCGCGCATTGCGCGCAGTAGGCGTCGAGAATCGCCGCAACCTCCTGCCTGAGATTGCCGAAGCTGCGCATGAAATGGGCGATGGCGGCATTGCGGTCGCTGTGCAGACGCTCGGAACGCGCGACCTGCGGGTCGATCGCGACGCTCGTGCGGCTCAGCAGCCGATGCACGAATTCGAGCACTGCGCGTTCGGGCTGCAGATAGCGATGACACAGCACGTCGGTGATCACGAGCGCGCCGGCGTTGACGAACGGATTGCGCGGCACGCCGCTTTCGCGTTCCAGCAGTACCAGCGAATTGAACGGCGTGCCCGAGGGTTCGCGCCCGACGCGCTGCCACAGGTCGTCGCCTTCGCGCTGCAGCGCGAGAGTCAGCGCGAACAGCTTGGAGATGCTCTGGATCGAGAACGCCTGATCGGCGCTGCCGGCTCGGTGCAGCGCACCGTCGACCGTGGCTACCGCGATACCGAACTGCCGCGGCGGAACATTCGCCAGCGCCGGAATGTAGTCGGCAACAGCGCCCCGATCGGTCAACGCGATGGCCTCGTCGGCGATGGTCTGCAGCAGCGCGGCGATATCAGCGGACATGCGATCGGAGATGGCGGGCACGGAGCGCGAACACTACCCGCACGGCCGAGAGTTTGCGACGCCCGCGCGAGGGCGTAGGGCGGGACGAGTTTGGGGGAGTGAGAAAAAAGTGAGTGGATCGTGAGGCCTTTCCACTTGTTTCCCGCGCCTCCCCGCTGCTTTCCGCTTGCCGGAACTGGCGGCTCCCGTTGTCGAGGTAGCTGGCATCGGTTGCCTTTCCGCAGTCCGCGCGTGCGTGTCGTGGCGCAGGCACAGGTTCTCCCGGCGCCGCTTCCTGCGGCAAGTCGCGACGCCGCGTTGACGCGGCGCCCGGCTGCACACCCCACCTATTTGCGCGCGGCATCGTGTAGCAATCGTCATGGGGGCGATCGGCTACACACGCCAACTCAGCAGCAGATGTGCTGCGGAAATCTCCGACAAGAGGGTTCAGCGCAGCGCCGCTGGCCCTGTGTCGCGCGGACGCTGTCCGTGTCCGCGGACACACGCAGTCGAGTGCGCGCTTGCGGCAAACCGCACAACAGCGCCGATGTCGTAGCGTTTGCGGATTGGCACGGGCGTTGCGTATGGCGTGTATCTGCGCTTACTTGCGAAGGACAGCCCCATGCCGCATTCCCGACCGCCCTATCCGATCCGCGCTGCAATCGCCGCGGCCAGTGCCGCGCTGCTCGCCGCGGCCTGCTCCAGCCCCGTACGCGACGAATCGGCGGCGGTGAAACCTGCGCCGGGCATTCCTGCAGCGGCCGCCGCACCCGACACCGTCGCCGCGGTCAACGCGCTGGCCGACCGCTATGTCGATGCGGTGCTCGACTTCGATCCGACCGTGACCTATTTCACCGGCGTGCCGGTCACCGCGCATGACCGCCTGCCACGCAATTCCGCCGCCGAGATTGCCGCGTGGGATGCACAGGAAGACGCGATGCTCGCCGATCTCGCGCGCATCAACGCTGCACCGCTGCGTGGCACACCGCAAGCCGTGAGCTACGCCGTGCTGCGCGAAAGCCTAGAATCCGGCCGCCAGCTGCGCATCTGTCATCGCGAACGTTGGAGCATCAGCCACATGAACGGCTGGCTCTCGAGCCTCGCC
>JAAFHE010000682.1 GCA_013298265.1 Lysobacterales bacterium
GGCACGGTGTTCGAGGTCGTCGCCCAGGGTCTCGGCCAGCTCGGCACCTGGCTCGCCCAGTTCCACCATCTGAGCCATCACCTGGACGTGCCGGGCAATACCGATGCCATGGCCGAGGTGCAGTCGCGCATCGAAAGCGTGCACGGCTGGGATCTCGACCGCCGCGTCGGCGACGTGCTGCAGCGCCTGGACCTGCCCGAAGACGACGATTTCGCCGCACTGTCCGGCGGCATGAAGCGCCGTGTGCTGCTGGCGCAGGCCTTGGTGCAGGCACCCGATGTGCTGCTGCTCGACGAGCCGACCAACCATCTGGACATCGAATCCATCGCCTGGATGGAAGAATTCCTGCGCCAGTTCCGCGGCAGCATCGTGTTCGTGACCCATGACCGCAGCTTCCTGCGCGCCCTGGCGACCCGCATCGTCGAGATCGACCGCGGCAAGCTGACCAGCTGGCCCGGCGACTACGACAACTATCTGCGCCGGCGCGAGGAGCGCCTGCATGCCGAATCGCAGGAAAACGCGCGCTTCGACAAGCTGCTGGCGCAGGAGGAAGTCTGGATCCGCCAGGGCATCAAGGCGCGGCGCGTGCGCGACGAAGGCCGCGTCAAGCGCCTCAAGCTGATGCGTTCGGAACGTGCTCAGCGGCGCGAACTCGGCGGCAATGCGCGCATGGAGCTGGCCGACGCGGCGCGCTCGGGCAAGCGCGTGGTCGAGGCCAAGGACGTCTATTTCGCCTTCGATCGCCGGCCGATGGTGGTCAATTTCTCCACCGCGATACAGCGTGGCGACCGCATCGGCATCATCGGTCCAAACGGTTCGGGCAAGACCACGCTGATCAACCTGCTGCTCGGCCAGCTCGCGCCGGACCGCGGCGAGATCCAGCTCGGTACCAATCTCGAGATCGCCTACTTCGACCAGCACCGCCTGCAACTGCGCGACGATCTCAACGCGCTCGACAACGTGTCCGAAGGGCGCGAATTCATCGAATTGAACGGCTCGCGCAAGCACATCGTCGGCTACCTGCAGGACTTCCTCTTCACGCCCGACCGCGCGCGCGCGCCGATCACGGCGCTGTCGGGCGGCGAACGCAATCGCCTGCTGCTGGCGAAACTGTTCGCCAAGCCGTCCAACCTGCTGATCATGGACGAACCGACCAACGACCTCGATGTGGAAACGCTGGAACTGCTCGAGGATCTGCTGGCCGACTATTCCGGCACCTTGCTGCTGGTCTCGCACGATCGCGCCTTCATCGACAACGTGGTGACCAGCACGATGGTGCTGGAAGGCGAGGGCCGCATCGCCGAATTCGTCGGCGGCTACAGCGACTGGGTGCGCCAGCGGCCGACGTCGCGCGCCGGCAAGGCAGGGCTGACGCCGGCCAAGTCCGCTGCCGCGGCGACCGCAGCGGCGCCGCCGCCGAAGCGCAAGCTCAGCTTCAAGGATCAGCGCGAGCTGGAACAGCTGCCGGCGCGCATCGAACAGCTGGAGACCGCGATCGCGGAACAGACCGCGGCGATGAATGATCCAGCGTTTTTTCAACAACCGCCGAATGTCATCGTGGCGGCGAACCAGCGTATCGCCGAGACACAGGCGGAACTGGACAAAGCCTACGCGCGCTGGGCCGAACTCGACGGCTGAGGTCCTGCACAGGGGCCTGGCGGTCTGCGCGATCGGTCCGCGCAGACTCCGTGGGACTGCGGAATCAAAAGCCGATATCGACCGAATGGCACTGACTTAAGCCCAGCATCCCGATTTTCGTCATTCCCGCGTAGGCGGGAATCCAGTGGCTTCAGGCCTTTCGACCCAGCAAAGGCGCTGGATCCCCGCGTACGCGGGGATGACGGGACTTAAGTCAGTGCCATTCGCCACTCGCCCAAGTCCCCGCTGTAAAAGCCCTTGTCGCGTTCGCCGGCGATGGCGCTACCGTCGTTGCTTAAGTTGAAATAGTGGAAATAAAACTTTGTATGTATTTATCGTTAACTAATTGAAGTTCAGTCGTATCCACTTCGCGCCGTTCTCGCCGACTTCTGTGCCGGTACTCAGCGGAGTCAGGATGGAATGACACTGACTTAAGCGCAGCATCCCGATTTTCGTCATTCCCGCGTAGGCGGGAATCCAGCCTTTTCGACCCCGCAAAGGAGCTGGATCGCCGCCTGCACGAGGATGACCGGGCTTAAGTCAGTGCCATTCGAGTCTGGATGCGATCTTCATGAGTCTTCGCCTTGGTCGATCGAATCACTGCGCGCATCGTGCGTGGATGTCTTTCTGTAGGAAGTGCGCCGGTGGCGGACGACATGGCGTGCATTCGTAGCGGGCGAAGTGCCTGCCAGGGAATACCGTCACCGGCGCGAGAACAGGTACACGTGGTGCATGGACAATGACGGCGACACGGCGCGGCACCCGCGCTGTCGCCGATGCCGGCAGCCTCCGAAGTGGCTGGAGGCTGCCAGCTGACGCCTCGTCAGAACTGGATGCTCCAGCTATTGATGCGGCCGATGTCCTGGGCCACGCTGTCGGTGACGCGCAGCCTCCAGTTGCCGTTCAGCGCCTCGGCGGAGAGATTCCTGCTATAGCTCTGCTTGATATCGTCAGCACTGCCGCCCGCTATTCTGCGCAGGTTGTACACCGTGCCGTCCGGTGCGATCAGGTCGAGCGTGAGGTTGCCCACATAGGTGTGAGTGATGTCGACGGAGATTGTTGCGTTGGCCGGTGCGTTGCCGGCGCGACCGGCTACGGCGATCGAGCTGGAGATCCCGGCGGCGTTGTTGTCAGGAATATCGAAATCGGCTTCATTGGTATATGCCTGTGAGATGGTGAAGTTCGGCCGGGAAATGTTGAAGAAGATGTTTCCGACGCAGGATGCCTTGATGCGTGCCTGGGCGGTGACCGCGTTCGGAATGACGACATCGGCGCTGCCGTTGTTGGCGAAAGTCCCCAGGTGATGCGCAAACGTCTGTCCGCCATCGGTCGACAGGTCAAGGCCCACTTGGGCACAGGCGATCGGTGCTGCGGC
>JAAFHE010000681.1 GCA_013298265.1 Lysobacterales bacterium
ATCAGCGGCCGGTCGGTCGGCGGATTGGTCATGCCGACGTAGTAGCGGAAGGTGTAGTCGGCCAGGCTGTTGGAGATCGAATACGTGGTGCCTTCGTTGATGATCTGCATTTCCGGCGCGTAGAGATTGGCGTCGGCGAGTGCGCCCGGATGCTGGTAGTCGGGCTCGTAGAAATTGAACACGGTCGGCGCGCCGAGCGGACGCTGCGCGTAGCTGCCGGTCGGGTTGGTCATGCCCATGCGGATCTCGCCGTACTGGGTCGCGGCAGGTAGCTGGAAGTCCCAGGCGCGCAGCACGGCCGTGAGGCGCAGCAGCGGCTCGCGGATCTTGCCGAAGGTGGCCGGGGGATTCGCCGCGCGCGCTTCGGGATCGAGCAGGATCTGCTTGATCACGGCGTTCAGATCGCCGCGCTCGTCGTCGCCGTTGTTGTTGAACTTCTGCGCGACACGCGTGATGTAGGCAGGCGACGGATTGCTGGTTGTGAAGCGCTGGATCAGCTGGCGTGCGATGAACGGTCCCACGTTCGGATGCGAAGCGAGCAGATTGAGGCCGTCGCGCACGTCGTTGGCGCAGCTCTGCCCGGCCGCGATGGTGCTGCCGCCGATGACTGTCTTGAGTGTCGTGTCGTGCTCGGTCGCGACGCAGGACATCGGCTGGTAGGTGTTCGTGCCGCCGAACAGGTTGGTGCCCGCATTGGCATAGGCAAAGCCGGTGAACACCTTGGCGTAGTTGCCGATGACCGCCTGGTCGTAGGTCGGGATCGGCTGGCCCGACTGCAGCATCGGTGAATAGTCGAGGTTGCGCTCGACCGTGCCGATGGAGAACAGCTGCATGACTTCGCGCGCGTAGTTCTCGTCCGGTTCGCGACCCGTTGCCGCCTTGCGGTTGCGGAAGTGGCTGAGGAACTTGCCCATCGACGGGTTGTAGGTGACCTCATCGAGCAGGGTGCGGTAGTAGCCGAAGGCGTTGCGCGCGAGCAGGTCCCAGTACTCGCTCATCTGGATCGGCTCGCCGCTGATGCTGCCGTTGGTGTCCGAGATCACGAAGATCTGCGACAGCGCGTAGGCGGTCTTCTGGCGCAGCTGGTCCGGGCCGGTGGCGGCGGTATGGAACCAGCGGCTCATGCGCTGATTCTGGCCGATGGTGTCGCCGGTAGCGGCGGTGACCATGGCCGCGCTGACCGCTTCCATGTGCGGGCGCGCCGCAGTCATCGGCACGACATTCATCTGCTGGTCGATCCAGGCCGAGTAGCCGATGGTGCGCACCCGGGCGACGTCGGTCAGGCTGGGGCCGAAGGTGGCCTGGGTCAGGAAGCGGGCGGCTTCGGCGTCGGTGGCCGGCACGTCGGTCGGCGCCTCGAATCCGGACTTGAACATGATGCGCGCTTGCGCGGCAGGTGCGACGAGAGCGGCACACAGAAACAGTGCGCCGCAGCGGTTGGTCAGAGACATGGCGTTTTCCCCGGTACTGGCTCGCGAAGGTTACCTGCGCGGGAAATCCGAGGCGTGACAGGCCGCACAGGCGCGGATGAAACACCGCTGAACGGTAGTGGTTTAGCTGCTTTGCGGTATCAGGGGCAAAGCCCGGCTCTCCCTTCGGGCGCTCAGTTGGTCACCTTGTGACAAATTGTGTCCTGCGAGCGGGGCTTTACATCCGGAACACGCCGTAGCGCTGCGGTTCGATCGGGGCATTCAGACTGGCCGAGATCGCCAGGCCGAGCACGCGGCGGGTGTCGGCCGGGTCGATCACGCCGTCGTCCCAGAGCCGTGCGCTGGCGTAGTACGGATGACCCTGGTGTTCGTACTGGGCGCGGATCGGCGACTTGAACGCGTCTTCCTCTTCGGCGCTCCAGTTTGTGCCGGCGGATTCGAGACCGTCGCGACGCACCGTCGCAAGCACCGAGGCGGCTTGCTCGCCGCCCATGACGCTGATGCGCGCGTTCGGCCACATCCACAGGAAGCGCGGCTGGTAGCCGCGGCCGCACATGGCGTAGTTGCCGGCGCCGAAGCTGCCGCCGATGATCACAGTGAATTTGGGGACGTGCGAGCAGGCCACCGCAGTGACCATCTTCGCCCCGTCCTTGGCGATGCCGGCGTTCTCGTACTTGCGCCCGACCATGAAGCCGGTGATGTTCTGCAGGAAAACCAGCGGGATGTTGCGCTGGTTGCACAGTTCGATGAAGTGGGCGCCTTTGAGCGCGGACTCGGCGAACAGGATGCCGTTGTTGGCGACGATGCCGACCGGATAGCCATGGATGTGGGCGAAGCCGCAGACCAGGGTCTTGCCGTAGCGCGCCTTGAACTCCTGCAAATCCGAACCGTCGACGATGCGCGCAATGATGTCGCGGATGTCGAACGGGCGGCGCGTATCGGCCGGCACGATGCCGTAGATGTCCTCGGCCGGGTAGGCCGGTTCGCGCGGCGCGATCACAGCGACCGGCAACTGCTTGCGCCGGTTCAGGTGCACGACGATGTCGCGCGCGATCGCGAGCGCATGGGCGTCGTTTTCGGCGAAATGATCGGCCACGCCGGAGACCGAGGTATGCACGTCCGCGCCGCCGAGCGATTCCGCATCGACGACTTCGCCGGTCGCCGCCTTCACGAGTGGCGGGCCGCCGAGAAAGATGGTGCCCTGCTCCTTGACGATGATGGTCTCGTCGCACATCGCCGGCACGTAAGCGCCGCCGGCGGTGCACGAACCCATGACCACCGCGATCTGCGCGAGGCCCAGGCCGCTGAGGCGGGCCTGGTTGTAGAAAATGCGGCCGAAGTGCTCCTTGTCCGGAAACACCTCGTCCTGCAGCGGCAGGAACGCGCCGCCGGAATCGACGAGATAGATGCAGGGCAGGCGGTTCTCCAGCGCGATCTCCTGCGCGCGCAGATGCTTCTTCACCGTCATCGGGAAATAGGTGCCGCCCTTGACCGTCGCGTCGTTGGCGACGACGACGACTTCCTGCCCATGCACGCGGCCGATGCCGGTGATGACGCCGGCGCAGGGCGCCGCGTCCTCGTAC
>JAAFHE010000680.1 GCA_013298265.1 Lysobacterales bacterium
GCTCTTCCGATCTCGCGCGTCCGCTCATCGGCCGCCCCCGGCTCGTTGAGAAGCTGGACCACGAACGCCTCCGGCTCGATCTGCCGCAGACGCGCGCGGCCGTCGGCTCGCGCAGCATCGACCTCGTCGGCACGCAGCAGGGCGTCGTCCTGTTCAACGCCCTCGCCTACCGGCCGGCACCGGTGTTCCAGGGCTATGGTGCGTATACGCCGCAGCTGCAGCATTTGAACGCCGAGGCGTACAGCGGCCCGGACCGTACGGATTTCGTGCTGCTGGCGTATTCGCCGATCGACGACAACCTGCCGACGAGCGAAAACTCACTCGCCTTCACGACGCTGTACCAAAATTATCATCCGGTACTCGTGGAAAAATCCTATCTGCTGCTTGAGAAAGACGCCGCGTTCGCGCCGCCGCAGCCGCCGACGGAAGCTGGCTGGCAGCACGCGACCTGGGGCGAATGGATAGACCTGCCGACGACGCCGGAAACCGTAGCGGTACTGGCGGTGCGCTCGGAGCTCGCCGTGGCGGGCAAAGCCGTCGCGGCCCTGCTGCGCGAGCCGGGGCAGTTCATCGAGCTGGAACTCGCCGACGGATCGACCCGGCGCTTCCGGCTCGTCCGCGGCGCGGCGCCCGGCGGGTTCCTGGTCTCGCCGCTGGTGCAGTCGCTCGACGACTACGTGCGCCTGTTCGTCGGCGCCGACCTGCCTGTCGTGCGGCGTTTCCGCCTGGTGCCGCAGAGCGACGCGATGCGCCCGCTGTTCACCGACGACATCCGATGGAACGTGATGCAGCTGCCGCGCCGGCCCCAGGGCGAGCTGTCGCCGGCGATGCTCGATGCGTTCTTTCCCGGCTTCTCGCACCGGCCCCACGCCGTGACCGACGGTGCCCACACCATCGAGGTGCAAGGGCGTCGCGCACTGTTACTGCACAGCCCTACGCAGCTGACGTTCAAGCCCGGCGCCGGCACCTATGCCATCTCAGGCGAGATCGGCATCGTCCTCAATGCGTTCTCGAGTGACGGTTGCAGCCGCGGCGACGGCGTGGAAGTCAGGATTTCCGGTGGCACCGGCGTGACACTTGCTTATCCGTACAACCCGTTCGCCGACGCCGCGCTACGCCCGCGGCGCGCGGATTCGAACTCGGTCCGGTGGAGGCCGGTCCGGATGGCGTTCTGCGCCTGGACGTGGCGCCCGGTCCGACGAACAACGCTGACTGCGACTGGGCGTACCTGCGCGACGTCCGGATTCGCGCCTCCGCAGCGCGTTGACATCAGACGCGCCGTTGCCCTTGGATATGCGCGAGCCGCGCGGTCACCGCCGCCAGGCTCGCCGCGGCCGAAAGGCGCCGGCTCACACTCGCCTTCGCGTTCTCTCCGACCTGTCGCGCATACACCGGATCGTCGGCCAGTCGCGCCAAAAAGTCGGCTGCCTGGTCGATGTCCGGCTCGGCCCAGTGCTGGCCTTGCCAGGCGGGATATTCGCCCTCCTCCACCGGGATCAGTGAGTATCCGACGAGGCAGCTATTGTCCGCGTCCATGAAAGCGAGATTGCCGGAATACGCCGTCGCCACGACCGGTTTGCCCAGCAGCATGCATTCGGCCATGCCCAGGCCCAAGCCTTCGGAGCGGTGCAGCGAGACATAGCAATCGCAGCAGGCTTGCAGCGCCCACATGCCGCGGCGATCGAGATATCCGTCGCGCACCTCGATGCGATCGTCGCCCGCGGCGGCGTCGAGCAGCCGTCGCAAGGCATCCGGGAACCGTTCGCCATTGGTGGTCTTGATCACCAGACGCACATCGCGACGGCCATCGGCGAACGCGCGGCGGAACGCGGCGATCACGCCGTCGGCGTTCTTCCGCACGACGAAGGAATTGAAATCAAAACTGAAAAGGCAGAGAAAGACACCCTCGGCCAGTCCGAACTCGCTTCGTGAATAGCGCCCCGGCAGGTTCACGCTGAGCGCAACCGGCACAATGTGGACGGGCTTTTGCGTGCAGGCGGCAATCGCATCGCGCACGAACGGCGAACTCACCCAGATCTCGTCGACAAGATCCAGCGCGCCGTGCCACTCGTCGGGAAATTTCTCCAGTTCCCAAAACCAGCAGCCGATGTTGTAGCGCCCGGCAAAGACCGCATCGCCCAACTGCTCGCGCGCAATCGGCATCATGTCCGCGTTGATGCAGAACAGGTTGACGCCGTAACGGCACTGCTCCGACAGAAAACGCCGCATGCTGCGATCACCCTGACGGCTGGCGACGCCGGCGTCGAAATTGCGCACGACAAAGGGCACTCCCCCGCCGTGCAGCGCATGCGCATAGCGGCGCAGCACCTCGGCCACACCGAACTCACCGTGCGCATATCCGACCAGATTGATGCCCACCCGATTGTGCGGGCTCGACGTCGGAACGACGGTCGCGGGCCGTCCCGCAATGCGTTCGAGCCGGCGGCGGACGCGATCTCGCGTCCTTTCCGGGATCATGGCGTAGAAGCGGCGCGCCGGACGAAAGCGGTAGCTCCAATTGATGACATCCAGGCACAGCGACGCGGCACGGCGCGCTGGTCCCGACACGGGACGCGATTGCGCCTCGGTGGAGTCCTGCGCTTCATAGGCCCTGAGCGCCGTCAACGCGCCGCGCGCCGGTTCGAGATGCCGCTCCGGAATGCCCATTTCGCGTTGCGCCGCGCGAGCGAACCAGCGTATGAACCCGCGCCTGCCTTCGGCCCGGTCGAGGTCGAAGGCGTGTTGAAGATCGGCGCGCATTTTCCACGCGGCGTACATCACCCGCGTCATCGGCGCATCGGCGCGCGCGGGCAGCTCATCGCAGGGCAGGTCGTACAGGCGCCGGTCCATCGCGAACGGGGCACGCTGCGGCAGTGTTGCGCCTTTGTCGAAATAGCGCCGGTAGACCGCCCGGACGGGATCGCAGACCGGCTCGCCGTCGGCGAATAGGCCGAACGCGTAGGGTTTGATGCGGTGCTCTGCATGGCCATTGGCGGCGAGACGACCGAGGTAG
>JAAFHE010000683.1 GCA_013298265.1 Lysobacterales bacterium
AGAACGCCTGTACCGTACCGGCGATCTCGGACGCTTCCTGCCCGAAGGCACCATCGAGTTCCTCGGCCGCGCCGATACCCAGGTCAAGATCCGCGGGCATCGCATCGAACTCGGGGAAATCGAATCCGTCGCCGCACGGCATCCGCTGGTGCGGAAGGCCGTGGTATCCGCACCCGACCTGGGCGACGGCCGCATCCTGGTTGCCTATGTCCAGTTGGACGACGGCGAAGCGGAATCGCCTGAGCTGCTCGACGAGCTGCGTCGCTTCTGCGCCCACGCACTTCCGGACTACATGGTGCCGTCGCACGTTGTCGTCCTCGATAACATTCCGCTGAGCTCGAACGGTAAGGTCGATCGCCGCGCGCTGCCTTTGCCCCAGTCCGACGCGGTGATCGAGCGTGGACATCAGCCTCCGCGTGACGCGCTGGAAACGCAGATCGAAGCCGTCTGGCGAGACGTTCTGGCGGTGCCTGCGTTCAGTATTTTCGACAACTTCCTTGCAGCCGGCGGTCATTCGCTGCTGGCCGCGCGTCTGGTGGCACGACTGCGTGAAGCACTGCAGCGCGACATCCCGATCCGCCTGCTGTTCGATAACCCCACGATCGCAGGACTCGCCGATGCGCTGCGCGGCGGAGCTGCAACGGGAACGTCGCAGCCAGTGACCCGGCGCGATTCAGCGGCTTCGCTACGCCCCTCCTATGCACAGCAGCGCCTTTGGTTCATCGACCAGTTCGAGCGCGAGACTGACGGTTACGCAAAGGCGTACAACCTGCCGATCGTGCTGAATCTGCAAGGCGCGCTCGACCGTCAGGCCCTGCGTGACAGTCTGTGCGCAATCGTCGCCCGCCATGATGTGCTGCGAACTGGACTTTGCGAGCGTGATGGCTTGCCGGTGCCTCGTACCGATGCGCTGGCCGAATTGCCTTGGCGCGAAATCCACGCCCACGACGAAGCAGCCTGCCAGGCATTGATCGACGTCGAAACTGCTGCCCCCTTCGACCTCGCGGTTCCGCCGCTGCTGCGTGCCCTGTTGATCAGCCACACGGCAAACGACCACGTGCTGGTCGTCACTCTGCATCACATCGTGACCGACGCCTGGTCAACCAGCCTTATGCTGGATGAGTTGCAGCAACGCTACAACGACCGGGTACGTGGTTTGAGCCGCGACTGGCTGGAGCCGGAGCTGCAGTATGCCGACTTCGCCGCATGGCAGCGCGACGGATGGGACCGCGGACGATTCCTCGACACCGAAGCCTATTGGCTTGCCGAGTTCGCACAGCCTCCTGCGCCGTTGCCGTTGGCGACGGATCGTCCTCGCAGGGTCTACAAGAACTACGCCGCCACTGCACTGACTTTCGTCATCGAGCCCATACTGGCCGCATCGGTCAACCGTTTCGCTCAAGCATGGAACGCCACGCCGTTCATGGTATTCATGACGGCCTTCCAGCTACTGCTGCATCGCTACACGGGCGCCACCGACATCGTCGTCGGGACCGATTCCGCCAATCGCCTCGAAGCAGACACCGAGTCGATGCTCGGCTTTTTCATCAATCAGCTCGCGATCCGCTGCCGGATAGATTCGCAACAGAACGGCTTGCAGCTAATGCAGCACGTGCGCGACAAGACGCTGCTTGCCTTCCAGCACGAAGCCATGCCCTTTGACCGGCTCGTGGATCAGCTACGGATCGCCCGCAACCCCGCGCTGTCGCCGCTGTTCCAGGTCAAGCTCAACATGCACACCGTTGCGGATGCTGCGCTGGACATGGACGGACTGGCGGTCAGCTACCGTCCATACGACTTCGGCACCGCGCACTACGATCTGGTGATGACACTCAAGGCCGAAGGCAACTCATATTTCGGCACATTGCAATACCAGGATCATTTGTTCGAGCGTGCACGCATGGATGCCGCCATCGGCCATTTCCAGCATGTACTGGGAGCCCTGCTGGCGTCGCCAGAAACCGCGGTCGGGCAGTTGGACTACCTTGGCGAAGCGCAGCGCCTGGCGCTCATCTCCAGCACGGCCGTGCGCCGGCGCTATCCCGGACAGACCAGCCTTGATGCACGCTTCACGCGCATCGCCAACACGCAGCCCGACGCGGTCGCCCTGACTGCGGAGCGCCCGTGGACCTACGCCGAACTGGCCGACGCGTCGGACCGCCTCGCCGCCTGGCTCGTCACGCGCGTGGTGGTCGGCGCCCGCATCGGGCTGTACCTGGAGCGCGGCGCGAATCCAATTATTGCGATGCTGGCCGTGTTGAAGGCAGGCGCCACCTACGTGCCACTGGACCCGCGCGCCCCGGCTGAACGCGTGGCTATGATCCTTGATGACTGCACGCCCGCGCTGGTTCTCAGCGACAGCGTCACGGTCGCGGCGTTTCCACTGGCTGCGCCGTTCGACCTGACACTCATTGACGCGCTGCCCCTGCCGTCGGCTTCGTATTGCGGTACGCGCGCTGACGCAGTCTATCCGGCTTACATCATCTACACCTCCGGCACCACGGGGCTACCCAACGGCGTCGTGATCACGCACGCTCAGGTCGGGCGACTGCTCGATGCCTGCCAAAGCCATTACGATTTTGGCCCGGACGACGTCTGGACCTTGTTCCACTCCTACGTCTTCGATTTCACAGTCTGGGAAATCTGGGGGGCACTGCTGACGGGCGGCCGTGTGGTCTCGGTACCGTATTGGGTAGCACGCTCACCCACCGATTTCCTGCAGCTAGTGCGCGAGGAAGGTGTCACGGTCCTCAGCCAGACACCGTCGGCATTCCGTGTGTTCCAGCGTGCCGCGTTAGAGACCGATGCCTTGCTGCCGCGCTTGCGCTGGGTCGTGTTCGGCGGCGAGGGACTGGAACTGCAAAGCCTTCGACCGTGGTTCGATCGCTACGGTGATCGTCGGCCACGATTGGTGAACATGTACGGGATTACCGAAACCACCGTGCATGTGACGTATCGGCCTATCCAGCTCGCCGATCTGGAATCGCCCGGCAGCCCGATCGGCGATCCATT
>JAAFHE010000684.1 GCA_013298265.1 Lysobacterales bacterium
CAGGCGAGCTGAGGCGTCGTTCTTCGGGAGCCACCTCGAGCTCGATCTCGGAGACCACCTCAACCCCTTCAGATCCCGGATCCGATGAGGCGAGCTGAGTGCGATCCGGTCTGGCGGTCCTTGACAGTGGTCACGCCGGACATGTGCGCCGAGATCGCCGCATGCTCCGGCCGCCAATCCAAGCAGGCCCCGGTCTACATCTGGGATGCCCCCATCGACGACTGGGCGCGCACCGCCGTCGACATCGCCACGGACTTCATCCCCGTTGTCACCCACGTCAAGTCCGCCTACGATGCCTACGACCGGCTCCAGAATGGCGAAGACTCCGTCGACGTGCTCATGGCCGCGGGTGGCGATGCCCTCCTGGGCGTCATCCCTGGCCTCAAGACGGGCAAGAAGGCCGTCGGCAAGGCGCTCGACAAGGTCGAGGATGTTGCGGATGCGGCGGGGGATGTCGCCAAGAATGTCAGGGTCCCGAGCTCACAGTTCCCTGAGACGGCTGCACACATTCGCGATGCACAGGCAGCTGGTCGTCCTTCCGTTGTCACGATCGATCGTCCTGGAATCAGTCAACGACGACGTGAAGCGCTGGCTGGTCACGAGCGAATGCCGGGACGGCAACTCGATGAGTACCCTCCTGCCATGTTCAAAGAAGGTGGACATGGCGCCAGTGTGCGACCGGTTGGTCCTAGCGACAACATGGGTGCGGGCGCATGTATCGGCAACCAGTGCCGCGGTCTTCCCGATGGCACCAAGATCAGGATCGTAGTGGATTGATGGCGACCTTTCAGATCCCGGTGCTCTACACCCAAATCGCGGTCTTCCTCTCCGAGCTCGAGAAGCCGTTCAGCAACTGGACGGATCGTCACGTTGCGCAAGGCTTCTCATGGCGCCCTGGTAGTGTTTCGTTTAGGACCTTCGATGACGGCGATGTCGTTGTCACCGTGTTGGCAACGGACGTTGCCCCCGGGTCGACGACAGCAGAGCGCGTCATACTGGTGCCCTTTCATGTGCCGCCAGGAGGCACCGTCGAAGTCGGCTCCATCTTCGATACCGTGCAGGTCGACATAGTTCCGGGAGATTATGCACTCACCTTCGAGCACGGCCATACGGCTGATGGTAAGATGCATTGCACTCTGCGTTTTACTCCGGTCGACCATGAGGTCCGGGCGAGCATCGTGCGCCGCGATGCCGAGCTGTCCCCTGAAGGTGAGCTGTTGATGGTCGCTGAGCCAGCCTGAGGATTTGGGTGGCAGCGGAACGCCCGACAATACAATGTACAGGTTCTTTGCCGGACTTGTAACCGGAAGAAGTGGGATAAGTAATGAGAATGAAAGTCGTATTTCTTCTCGAGCGTGACGAGGACGGTTATCCTCCTGTGGATGCAGAGGGGCTATGGGCTGAAGTTCTCGATGAGCACACTGCGAGCATCGACAATGTTCCTTTCTTCGTTCGTGATGCTACCGTTGGCGACGTCATCCAATACTCCAATGTGGGCGGCGAGCTTCGTTATGTCTCAACTGTTCGGAAGTCGCATAATTCGTTGATCCGCATCGTCTGCTATCCTCATGCCGATCCTGAAGAAATTCGCGAACGTATAGCGGGATTCGGCTGTGAATCTGAGTTCGATGCCGGCCACCGGCTGATCGCCGTCAACATCCCTCCCAGCGGCGACCTTGAAGGGCTACGGAAATACTTGGAACATGAAGAGTCAAGTGGGAAGGTAGGATACGAAGAGCCAATCCTCACCCGTTGACTCGGCGAAGGCCAAGATACTTGTCGTGGGTGACCCGGGTGCCTCTACCCGGTGGTGGCTACTGATCCGCGCAGCGGGCGCCAACCTGTCTGCTGATGAGAACCTGGTCGGAGTCGAGACGCCACGGAGCCTTCCTACACTGCGAGGACGAGCGAGGGTCGTAGCAGCGCTATTGGACCTTCGAGACCCGATCCGCTGGTTACCTACGACCTACGACTCGTCCTGCGTCCTCTTGCATTACTGCATGGTGCTAATCTTGCCTGTGCCGGCTCTCTTCGGGCTCGGCGAGCCGGCATCGAGCGAGGCCCAGGCATGACGGACGTGGACCTACTGAAAGCAAGCACCGTCGCGTGGGTCGACGAGAAGCTGCGCGAGATGTTGGCGGCTCCGCGGGCATGGGGCGGCACCGAAGCGCTCGAGCCCTTGGTGCTGGTGCTGCTCATGGCGCGACGCCGTCTTCAAGTGCCTACAGCGTGCGATTCGGACCTGACTCGCAGCTACCAAAAGTTCCTCGCGTCCGTGGTCGGACCCGGAGCGGCGCGTCTCGTGGATCGCCTTCCGATCCAAGGACGCGAGGCCAAGATGGTCGAGATCCTCGGCGAGTTCGTCGAGCACGCTCGAGCTGGCGGTGCCGGTGGGTGCTGAGCGGCGCTGCTGTTCGTCCTCTCACGATCGCTCCTGGTGCCGGCCTCTTCGCCGTCAGCGCAACCATGCTGGGCGTCAGCGGCGTCGTCACCGCGACGAATGCGACGCCGCTCGCGATCACGAAGGACGACACCGGTTGGAGCACCTCTGGCTTCTCCATCCTCCACCGCGCAGCGGAGGAGCAATGGGCGCTTGTCATCATGCCCGGCCGGTGGCAATGAGAGCCGATGCCGACGTGGTTGGCCGCGATGCTGCTCGGCGCGCTCGCCGTCGGCGCGTGTGCGCCTGAGCGCGCGCCCGAGGTGCCGCCCGTCGTGTGGCGTGGCGGCCATCTCGACTATGCCCCGCAGGCGCACGCCGAGCGGATCTGCGGCGGCACGCTAAGCTACATGGATCGCTACGTGGAGCTCGTGGCGGCCACGATGCAGGTCGACCTCCGTGAGCCCATCGTGTACGTCCACGGGTCGCACGACGACGAGAGCTTCTGCGAGGACGGAGCCGTGGGCTGTACCTCGGCCGACGGCCGGGTGTACTCGACGATGATCCCACACGAGCACGAGCTCGTGCACGGCGTGCGCAGCTTCGACGGCTTCTCGCAGGGCTTCTTC
>JAAFHE010000685.1 GCA_013298265.1 Lysobacterales bacterium
TCTCGACGACGCCGCCGTACAGCGGATCGGACGCGAGCTTGCTGCGCACGTAGTAGTAGGGCGTCCGGTTGCCGAAGCGATGCCGCGGCAGGAAGGCGCGGGCGATGGCGCTGGCGTCGCGCCGGTTCAGTGCCTGCGCTTCAGTCACGCGGCGGCAGCGGCGGCGAATGGATTGGGTTGGCGGCACTCATGGGCATCTCCGGTGTCGCGATGCAGGATCCGCGGGGCGGCGGCGCGGCGGCGCGGCCGCGACGGCGGACCGACGGCGGACCGATGCCGCATCGGTCGCCGATCATAGTCGCAGCGGCGGGACTGTCGGCAAGCCGCATGTGCCTGCGCGGCGCCGTGTGCTGTCCCGCGCTGCCGCGCTGCACGGCTTGCGCTAGGATGCGGCCGCTCTGGGGCAGCGCCGGCAGCGGTTTCCGTGCGGTTGCCATGTCGTTGCCCGCTTCCCCGTCCCGTGCGGCGCGACACGCGCGCGTGCCAGGGGTTTGTCCTCTCGATCACTCACAAGGAAGCGCATGTCCGGCCAACCTGAGTTACCCCCTGCGTCCCTGACGTCGTCCGTGCTCGCGGGTGCGGGCAATGCCGCGCTGGCCGTCGTGCGGCACGTACCGACGCGCGCCCTGCTGTGGGCGATCCTCGGCATGCTCGGCGGCGCGCTTGCGGTGGCTGCCTCGCTGCTGCTTGGGGCGCTCACGCTCGACGGTGGTGCGGCACCGATGCTGCGCGGTGCACGCTTCCTCGTGCCGCTACTGCTGCCCGTGATCGGCTTCATCGCGTTCGGACTGCATGGTGCGAACCGCGGCGTGGCGCATGCGGCGCTTGCTCTCGAGGCGCAATGGAGACTCGTCGCGCAGTTGGTGGATCGTGCGATCACTGTGATCGGCCAGCATCTCGGCACCCGCCTGGCCAACCTGCCGCTGGCGCAGGCGGAAAGTGCATTGAAGGGCGTGATCCGGACTAGCCTCGGCCATGATGAAACGGCGCAGCGCCGCGGCGGCTTGACTGGCTGGGTGCTGCGTCAGGCGCGCGCGCTGCTGACGGCTAAGGTCGAGGACTGCCTGCTCAACACCTACCGGGCGGAATACAAGGCCGATGCGGCGGGCGGCGGCGGGATCGATCTGGCCAAGGTGCGCGACCGCGCGGTCGAGGAATTGACCGGCCACCTGCGCGAGTTCCTGCTGGCGCCGTTGAACGGCCAGCTAATGCTGCTGCTCGTGCTGTTCTTCGGTCTGGGCATAGGCTGGTACCACATTGGGCTGGGGCTGGTCGCGCTGGTCGGCTGAGCCCGACGGGCGTCGGTGCGTGATATCTGCACCGGCGCGGCTTTTCCGACGGCGTGTTTGCTGCCATGGTTGCGCCGTCGCCGGCCTGGGGAATCACCATGAAAACTATCCTGCTGTCGCTGCTGCTCGCGCCGCAACTGGCCTCGGCCGACGCATGCGCCGGCGTCGACCCCAGCTTGGACGAGGCCGACAGGACCCGACTTGCGCCGTTGGTGGGGCGCCAGCTCGAAGTGCGCGGCGTCACGCTGAAGCGGTCGCTGCGCAGCGGCGACTGGCGCGTCTTCCTGATCGGCGCGCGTGACGCCGACGACAGCTTCGTGTTCTATGCGGGCGACCCGGCCAGCCAGCGCTTCGTCGATGCGATCGGCACGTTCGCCTTGCCGGTCGGCGAGAAAGCGATCCGCGAGTGGCTGGTCGAGAACCTCAAGGGCATGCCCGCGCTGCTGGCCGCCTGCGTCGCGCAGGAAGCGATGAAGGCCGCTGCGGGCTGACGCGGTCGCCGTGTGATGGGTGTGAATATCTGCATAAAGCGACAATGCAGCGGTTGGCAGCCGCGGCATTGTCGCCGTGTGCGTCAGTTCAGCGTCGGTGCTTCGCCGGCCTGCCACAGGTTAGTGCTGAACGTGCCGGCGTCGTCGCGCAGCGCATCGCCTTGCGGATTGATGCGGAAGCGCCAGGCCCAGGGATCCACGCCGGCGGGCGCGTGCCAGCCCCAGGGATCGAGCGCCGACACGCTCGAGTCGCGATCCATGCGGTTGCCGCCCGAGAAATCAAACTCGAACGTCTGGCGATACGTCAGGTTGCGGTGGCGGTGCACAGAAATGTGCAAATGCTCGCCGCTCGATGCGCCTGTGGTGCCGATGCGCCCGAGCACGGTGCCCGCGACGACGCTCTGACCGCGCCGCACGGCGGTGTCCTGCATGTGCGCGTAGTACGCGGTGAAGGTTTCCGCGTAGCGGCCGGCGCCTACTTGGTGGCGTATGAACACCTCTCGCTGGTAGGGATCGTTGCTCGGCGGCGTGAAGAGCGGCACATGCCGCGGCACCGCCATGCTGACGCGGCCGCTTGCCATCGCGACGGCGAAGCGCGAACTCGTGACCGGGATGTCCGAAGCCGGTTCGTCGACGCCGGAGCCGTCGCCCTGGCACGTCGACGGATTCGCGTTCGGGTTGCCGATGCTGCGCTGGCGGCCGCGGTTGTCGATGTAGCAGGCGTCATAGATTCCGGGGGACTGGCCGAACTGGCTGACGTCGAGCGGAAGTCCGTAGGCGTCGTGATTGAACGCCTGCGCGTTGCCGACGTGAGCGCCGGTATACGGCCGCGCGAAGATCGGCATCTCGGCCGGTACATTGGTGAAGATGCACTGGTTCTGCCCGCCGGCGGCGTTGAATGCCGCACTCATCGCGCTGGTGCCGGCACCGCCGTACAGCGCGATGAACCCGCCGCAGATGCCAGCGACGCTGTTGTTGCCAGATTGCGCATACAGTCCGGCGCGCTCGATCTGGTTGTTCGGATTGCTGCCGATCAGGGTGGCGCACGGATCGTCGCCAGGACCCGCCGGCAGCAAGCCGAAGCTGCCGGTCGTGGGATCGCGCACGCTGCAGTAGCGGCCGTAGCCTGCGGGGACGCTGATCAGCGGCATCAGGCTGTTGCTGGCCGTCGGTACGCCGTCAAACTCCAGGTCGTCGCTGAACAGGCGATCGATGTTGAGCGCAGCGA
>JAAFHE010000686.1 GCA_013298265.1 Lysobacterales bacterium
GGCCGGCGTACGCGCGGCCTGCGCTTCGAACTCGCGATGTACGAGACCGGCCTGCGGATACGCGACATGGGTGCGGTTCAGATCGTGCAGCAGCATGTTGCGCTGCGCCGCATCGAGCAGCGGCAGAGTGCCGACGCGACTCGCGTCATTTTCGGTCAGCGCCTGCAATACGGTCAGCCAGTGCACGACGAGACGCCCGATGCTGCCGGCGTCGAACAGATCGCTTGAGTAATCGACTTCGCCGTAGATCGAATCGCCCTGCTCCGTCAGCGAGAAGCCGAGATCGAACGGCGATGTCTCACGACGCGGCGCTGCCGAGGACAGACTCAATCCGGGCAGCACGAGCGCGACGCTGCCGGGCAGATTGTTGAGCCCGAGCACGACCTGGAAGATCGGGTTGTACCCAAGATCGCGGACCGGATTGAGCGCGTCGACGACCTGCTCGAACGGCAGCTCATGGTGAGCGAAGGACTCGATCGTTGCATTCTTCGCGACGGCGAGCAGATCACCCACGCTCGCCTCCGCATCGACGCGCACGCGCAGCGCCAGCGTATTGGCGAAGAAGCCGAGCAAGGGCTCGATCTCGGGGCGTTGGCGATTGGCGAACGGGCTGCCGATGACGATGTCGTTCTGTTCCGACAGTCGCGACAGCAGCACGGCGAGACCCGCGAACAAGGTCGTGAACAAGGTCGTGCCGTGACGGCGTGCGAGTTCGCGCAAGGCTGTCGTCAGCGCTACTGGCACCTGCATGGCCGCGGTGCGGCCGCGGTAGCGCTGCACCGGCGGACGCGGCCGGTCGGTCGGCAGATTCAGCAGCGCCGGCGCGCCTTCCAGCTGGCGCTTCCAGAACGCGACCTGCGCCTGTACGGCGTTCCCGTGCAACCAGCCCTGCTGCCAGGCCGCATAGTCGGCGTACTGCACACCCAGCGGCACGAGCGCCGCTGTCGACCCTTCGACGCCGGCGCGATACAGCGCGGCGAATTCGCGCACCAATACGCCGATCGACCACTGGTCCGAAACGATATGGTGCTGGGTCAGGAACAGCACGTGCTCATCAGGACGAAGCCGCAGCAGCCGTCCGCGAATCGGCGGACCGCGCTCAAGATCGAAGGGCGCCGCCGCTTCATCGGCCCCAGCACGGACCACTGCGTGCTCGCGCGCCTCTTCGGGCAGCACGCACAGATCCTCGACGCCGAGTGCGAACCCCTGCGGCGCATCAATCACCTGGAACGGTTCGCCGTCGCGCTCGACGAAACGCGTACGCAGCACTTCGTGCCGCTCGACGATGCGATCCAGCGCATTGCGCAGCGCTTGGGTGTCGAGCGCGCCGACAAGACGCAGTCCGGCCGGCATGTGATAGGCCACGCTAGCCGTCGGGTCGAGCCGGTGAATGAAATAGAGACGCTTCTGCGCCCAGGACAAGGGCAGCGGCCGATCGCGGCCGACCGGTACGACCGGCGTGTCTGCGCCGGACTGGCGCGCCGGCACGCCCCCCTGTTGCAGACGCTTGAGCAGGGCGGCGCGCTTGAGTCGGTCGAGTTGTTGCGTGTCGTTCACTGCTAGGTTCCGGAAAGATAGGCGAGCAGATCCGACTCGCTCATGTGGTCAACGTCGTCGCCGAGCGAAGCGAGGTCGCGTGCGTCGAAGGCCGCGAGCGAGGCCTGAGTCAACGCGTCGGCGAAGTCGGCGAGCACCGGTTGCAGGAACAGCACGCGCAGCGCGATCACGAGGCCGAAGCGTTCGTTGAGCCGGCTCACGGCCTGCACTGCGAGGAGCGAATGCCCGCCGATTTCGAAGAAATGGTCGTTGCGGCCGACGCGTTCGACGCCGATCAGTTCCTGCCACAGCGCCGCGACTGCGATTTCCATGTCGCCTTGCGGCGCCGCGTAGTCCGGCGCGGCGACAGCCGCACGATCCGGCGACGGCAGCGCAGCGCGGTCCAGCTTGCCGTTGGGCGTCAACGGGAATGCGTCGAGCACGACGTAAGCCGACGGCAGCATGTAGGCCGGCAGCTTCTGCGCGAGTGACGCACGCAGCAGCGCGGGCTGCGGCATGGCATCGGCACACGGCAGCACATAGGCCACGAGACGTTCTTCGTGCATCGTGACGACAGCCTGCTGCACCCCGACCAGTGCCGCTAGCTGCGTCTCGATCTCGCCGGCCTCAATGCGGAACCCGCGCAGCTTGAGCTGGAAGTCGTTGCGTCCCAGATAGTCGATCGTGCCGTCGGCGCGCCAGCGCCCGAGATCGCCCGTGCGATAGCGGCGCGCCGCGCCGTGGCGGCCGAAGCCTTCGGGCACGAAGCGGTCGTTGGTCAGCTCGGCATTGCCGAAGTAGCCGCGTGCGACTCCGTCACCGGCAATATGAATTTCACCGGTTACCCCGACGGGTACCGGATTGCCGCTTGCGTCGAGCAGATAGATGCGCGTATTCGCCATCGGCCCACCGATCGGCTCGACCGCGGTGTCGCCGTCTGCTGTGACACGGCGCAAACTCGACCATACCGTCGTTTCGGTAGGCCCATACATATTCCACAACGCAGCACAGCGCGTGATCAGCCGCCCAGCCAGTTCGCGCGGCAGAGCTTCACCGCCGCACAGAGCGACCAGTCCACTCGACCCCGCCCAACCGCTGTCGAGCAGCAGACGCCAGGTGGCCGGTGTCGCCTGCAGCAGCCGCACGCGCCCGGTCTCCAGAGTCATACGCAACCAATTCGCATCGGCCGCCTGCTCGGCAGAGGCGAGTACGACGCAGGCACCGTAAGCGAGCGGCAGGAACAGTTCGAGCGCGGCGATATCGAACGCCACTGTCGTAACGGCCAGCAGCGCGTCGTTTGCGCCGGGCTGCAGCACAGCAGTCATCGCGGCGAGGAAGTTCGCTAGCGCGGTGTGCTCGATCATCACGCCCTTGGGCCGTCCGGTCGAACCGGAGGTGTAGATCACATAGGCCAGATGCCGGCGCGTCAGCGCCGGCACGACCGGGTTCGTCGCAACCCCCTC
>JAAFHE010000687.1 GCA_013298265.1 Lysobacterales bacterium
ACGCCTGCTCGTCGGAGGGGTTCGTCTCGGGCGCTGGCAGCGCGCGGCGATCGAGCTTGCCGTTCAAGGTCATCGGCAGCGCGTCGAGCACGACGAAGGCGCTGGGCACCATGTATTCGGGCAGCACTTTCTGCAGCCGCTCGCGCACGTCGGTGATCAGCGTCGGCGGCGCATTCACGCAACCGAGGTAAGCGACCAGGCGCTTGTCGCCGGGCAGGTCCTCGCGCAGCAGCACGCTCGCTTCGCGCACTTGCGGGCACGCGCGTAGCTGCATCTCGATCTCGCCCGGTTCGATGCGGAAGCCGCGCAGTTTCAGCTGGTCGTCGTTGCGGCCGACGTAGGCAATGTTGCCGTCCGGCAGCCAGCGCACGAGGTCGCCGGAACGGTACATGCGCGCCGCCGCGGAATTCGCGAACGGGTCGCTGACGAAGCGCTGCGCCGAAAGATCGTCGCGCCGCCAGTAGCCGGCGGCGACGCCCGCTCCGCCGATGCAGAGTTCACCGACGACACCGACCGGAGTCGGCTGTCCGGCGCGGTCCAGCACGTAGGTGCGGGCGTTGTCGATCGGCCGGCCGATCGGTATGTCGCTGAGTGCGGTGCAATCGGCCGGCGCACGGTAAACCGTGCTCGTGATCGTCGCCTCGGTCGGCCCGTAGGTGTTGACCCACTCGATCGCGTCGCCGGCAACGGCGCGCCAGCGCAGCAGCGACTCGAGCGAGACGCGCTCCCCGCCGACGACGACGAGTCGCAGACGCCCCGTGTCGATACGGTCGCCGGCCAGCGCCTCGACCAGCGCATGCCAGTAGGCGGTCGGCAGGTTCAGCACGCTGACGTGCTGCGCGACGATGCTCTGTATGAGCTCCTGCGCACTCGGCACGCCGGCCTGCCGGATCACGATCGCCGCGCCGGCCAGCAGCGTCGGAAAGATTTCCTCCGCCGATGCGTCGAAGCTGATCGACGCGAACTGAAGCGCGCGATCCTCGGCGCCGAGATCGAACTCGCGCTGCATCCAGCGCGCGTGATTGATCAGACTGGCGTGACCGACCACGACGCCTTTCGGTTCGCCGGTCGACCCCGAGGTGTAGATGACATAGCCAGGCGTGGCCGCCGGATCCGCGCGGTCGCGGCGGCGGTTCGCGGCGGAGCGCTTGGCGATCGCGGCGCTGTCGGTGTCGATTGCGACGATGCGCGCGCGTGTGTCCGGCAGCAGATGCACAAGCCCGCTGTGCGTGACGATCGCTGCCGCGTCGGTGTCGGCCACGATGTAGTGCAGCCGTTCCGCCGCCGTGGCCGGGTCTACCGGCACGTACGCAGCGCCGCTCTTGAGCACGCCAAGCAGTGCGGCAATCAGGTCGGGCCCGCGCTGCAGACAGATCACGACCAGCGTTCCAGGCCCGACGTCGAGCGCCTTCAGATGGCTCGCGAGACGGTTGGCGCGTGCGTTGAGGTCACCGTAGGTGACGCTCACCTCGCCGTGCAGCACCGCGAGTGCCTGCGGCTGCCGCTTGGCCTGCACCTGGAACAGTTCATGGATCAGTGCGTCGCGCGGTGCCGTCGTAGGCTCGCCGGCGCTGCGCGCCAGCATCGCTGCACGTCCCTCGGCATCGAGCAGCGCCGTCGAACCGACCGCGGCACGTGCCGCTTTCGGCGCCGTCATCTGCGTCAGCAGCGTGTGCAAGGCATCGAGATGGGCGTCGAGTTCCCACGGCTCGAACAGGCGCTGATCGGCCTGGAGGCCGATGCGGACACCGTCGGCGACGGAAACCAGCAGACGAAGGTCGGCGGCCCCTGCCCTCGCCGCGTGTGCCGGCGTGGGCAGTGGATCGGCGCCGTCTTCGCTCAGCGCGACCACCGTCCGGCAGCGCCAGTCATCGTCGACGCCGCGCAACTGGCGAATCCGTTCGCTGCCGCAGCGGCCGTGCAGCACGGCGGCCGCGCAGCGATCCGCGACATACTGGACGAATTCGCCGAGATTCGCCGAGGTGTCGATGCTGAGCGCGATCGGCAACACCTCGCGGCCATCTCGGGTGTCGAGGCCGAAGCAGAACGCGCCGTCGCCGCTGGCCTTGTGCAGATAAAGCGCTACGGCGGCCAGCAGCAGTTTCGGCAGCGTCGTCTCGTACGACTTGCTCGCCCGTCGCAGCGCCCGCGTCAGTCTGGCGTCGGCAACACGCTCGGCGCAGAGGTAGCCGGGCTCGTTCAGCCGGGTCGCGCTGGTGGAAAGGCTGACGCTCTGCGCATCGCCGCGATCGGCCACCCAGTACGCACGGTCGTCGAGATAGTGCGCCGAATAGCGGTAGCGCGCCGCCACCGACTCGTCATCCAGGGCGACGTCGACATCGTCGAGCGCCATGTCCGGATTCCTGACGATCTGCTGCGCGATACGCAGGAAACGCCGCTCCATGTCCTCGACCGTGCGCGCTTCGAACGAATCGCAGGAGTATTCGAAGACGACGTACAGTTCGTCGGGCGCCTCGTGCACGCCCAGGGTCAGTTCGCTTTTGACCGTGTTCCACGGCAGCAGCACCGGCTCCACCCGCAAGCCTTCGGGCTGCACCTGGCTGCGCGAAATGCTGCTCATCGAGTACGAGACGCCGCCGAGGGCCGCATCGCGCTCCGAGCGGATCCAGGCGATCAGCTGTTCGAACGGCAGATCCTGGTGCTTGAACGCATCGAGTACCACACGCTTCGTCTTTGCCAGCAGGCGGCGGAACGAGATGCCCGGCTCAGTCGAAACGCGCAAGGCCAGGCTGTTGACGCAGAGGCCGACCAGCGATTCGGTGCCGTGATGGCTGCGCCCGGCCACCGGTGTAATCACGGCGAAATCGCGCTGACCGCTGAGACGGGACAGCAGCACATGGAAGATCGCGTACATCGTCATGAACAGCGAGCAGGCCGAGCTCAACGACAGGGCGCGCAGGCCTGCGACGACGTCCTGCGGTACGGCGAACGTGTGCGTCGCGCCCTTGAAGCTGGGTACCGGCGGCAGCGTGTG
>JAAFHE010000688.1 GCA_013298265.1 Lysobacterales bacterium
ATGATCGGGCTATCGACCGTGCTGTTGTCGGTGATGGTGAAGTCCGTCGTGTTGGTGTAGGTCTGCGCGCCGCCGCCGCTGGACACCGTGACCGACGCAGTCCTGGTGTTGGTCGCACCGGCGTTGTCGGTGACGGTCAGTGTCACGGTGTAGGTGCCGGCAGCGGTGTACGCTTTGCTCGGATTCGTCGCGGTCGAGGTCGTGCCGTCGCCGAAGTTCCAGCTACGCGACGCGATGGTGCCGTCGCTGTCGGTGGAGCTGTCGGTGAACGTGGCCGTCAGGCCGCTGGTGCTGCTGCTGAAGTTCGCCACCGGCGCCTGGTTGCCGCCGGAGTTAAGGGTGACCTTCCAGGCGCCACGGCCGAAGGTGCCGGCGGTGAGCACATGCGGCGAATTGTCGACTTCCAGATCGGTGACGACCAGACCCAGCGGCAGGCCGGTAGAGAAGGCAATGAAGTTGTCGCCGCCGTCGCTGCTTTCATACACGCCCACGTCCGTACCGACGAATACGCGGTTGGTATTCTGCGGATCGATCGCGACGGTATTGGCCGGCACATTGGGCAGGCCGTTGCCGACGGCACTCCAGCTAGTGCCGCCGCTGGTGGAGCGGTACAGGCGCGACGCACCGAAGCCGGCCCGCGTGGCGAACACGCGCTGAGCGTTGAGCGGGTCCATGGCGATGTCCGAAACCACGCCGCCCGGGTAGTTGCCGGTCACATCGGTCCAGCTCGGACTGGGCACCGCGGCGTCGGCCGATGCATAGATGCGGCCGCCCGAGGTGCCTGCATAGGTCGGCGTCATCGTGCCGATCGTGGCCGGGGTCAGCACTGACACGGCCGAATCCAGAGCGCCGCTGATCGCGGTCCAGCTAAACGGATTGGCCGACGTCGTGCCGCGATAGATCACGTTCGACGCGACGAAAATTCGGCCGCTCGCGACGGCCATCGGCGTCACCCAGGGAAAGCTCGACGACGAGGTCATGCCTGTTGTGGATAGCTTGCTGAACGTGTTGGCGCCGCCGCTGCTGGTGGAGCGGTAGATGCTCGGGAATCCGCCGGACGGGTAGCTGGTCTGGAACACGATCGACGGGGTGGCCGGGTCGACGGCATTCATGAAACCGTCGCCGGAGACGAAGGTCAACGCCCAGACCGGACTGTTGCTGCGGCCCAGCGACGAGTTGTCCTGCGCGCCGCCGAAAACGATGTCGCTGTTGGTCGGGTGCACCGCGATGTCGTAGAACTGGGTCACATTGAGGTTCGAATTCATGTTGACCCAACTGCTGCCGCTGTTTTCCGTGCGCCACACGCCGCCGTCGCTGCCGATCCAGAACCGGTCCGGGTTGCTGCGCGAGTAGCGCACGACGTGGGTGTCCTGATGCACGGTCTGGCTGCTGCCCCAGGTCGTGGTCAGGTAGGTCAGGGTGGTGCCGCCGTTCGTGGAGCGGGCCGTGCGTATGCTGCCGATCAGCAGTGTGTCAGGCTGGGTCGGATGGACGTCGATGGCCTGGTTGTAGCCGCACTGGCCTTCGCAAGCGCTGCTGCTGCGCAGGCTCCAGTTGGCGCCGCCGTCGGCGCTGCGGTAGAGCTGCGCGCCCATCAGCACGTACATCACGCTGGTATTGCTTGCCGACATGGCCAGCCGCAGGCGCGAGCCCGAGACGGTGATGCCGGTGCTGCTCAGATTCCAGGTTGCGCCGCCGTTGGTGGACTTGTATACGCCGCCGCCGGCTACTGCGGCATAGGCCGTGGCAGTGCCGGGAACGAACAGGATGTCTTCGACATTGCCGTTGAGCACTTTGGTCCAGCTTGCGCCGCGGTCGGCCGAGCGGTAGGCGCCCGAGCCCGACAGGGTGCCGCTCGCGCTGCAGCTACCTGCACCGCCGGCGAGCACCACATTGGCGTCGGTCGGCTGCACGGTCACCGCGTTGACGACCGACAGCGGCATGAGGCCGGCGCCGCTGCCGTTGCGCGCCTGCCACGAGGTGCCGCCGTCGCTGCTGAGGTAGACGCCCTGGCCGAAATAGCCGGCGCAGGCGCCGCCGTTGCGGTCGCCGGTGCCGACCCAGACGTTGGCCGGCGCGGCCGGTTCGATGAACAGCGCGCCGATCGGCTGCGTGCCGACCTGGTCGAACAGCGGCGTCCACGAGCCGCCGCCGTCGGTGGTCTTCCAGACGCCGCCTGCCGCGGCGCCGAAATAGACGATGTTGTCGTCGGTCGGATGTGGAACGACCGCGTTGTTGCGGCCCGAGACGCGGCCCATGGCCCAGCTGCCCATCGTCATCGACGACGGGCCGAGCGCAGTCCATGTCTCGCCGGCCGCACGCTGCAGCGGCGCGAAGCGCTCGACCTGCGCCTTGAGCTCGGCGGCGGCTGCGCGCCGCTGGAGACTCGGATCGAGCACGCGGTCAAGGCCGCGCGACTCGATGAACCAGCGCTGGCGCTGTTCGATCTGCCAGCTTTCCTCGCGGACGCGTGAACCTTCGTTCCCGTTGCCGCGCGTGCTGTCGACCTGCGCGGCGGCGATCGGACTCAGCGTGACGAGGGTCGCCAGCAGCAGCCCGCGGTGGTGTGATAGCGGATGAAACGACATGCAGAACCTCCTTGCCAGCCGGTCACGGCGTGGGCGGCGCGAGCGGCGTTGCCGGCGTCGCTGGTCGCGTACGGCTCTGGGCTTCGAATGAGGAGCGGTCGGGGCAGGAGCGCCCCGACCGCAGGTTGCTTGGTCAGAACGTGATAGACCAGCTATCGATCCTGCCGACATCGCCGCCGGCGTTGTCGTTGACGCGCAGGTTCCAGGTGCCGTTGAGCAGTTCGCTGGACAGGTTCAGCGTGACCGTCTTGTTGATGTTGTCGGTGCCGGCACCGGTGCGGTTGTGGATGTTGTACAGCGAGCCATCCGGCGCCACGAGGTCGACTTTAAGGTCACCCTGATAGGTGTGGATGATCGCGACGGTGACCGATGCGTTGCTCGGTGCGTTGCCGGTACGGCCGG
>JAAFHE010000689.1 GCA_013298265.1 Lysobacterales bacterium
TGCGCTTCGAGGTCGTCGATCTGGACGGTCCGCGCATTGGCAAACTGCTGATTGCCCGCATCACCACCGAAGCGACCCCGTAGCGGGCAGACGAGACTCACGGATGACCCGCCCGCACGATCCGCGCACAACCGAACTTTTCCAGCAGGCGCTGGACCAGAACACCGGCGATACGATTTCGCTGGAGCAATTCGTCGCGCCGCTGGAAACCCGGGCCTACGGATTTCTGGTCGTGCTGCTGTCGCTGCCGAATTTCATCCCGATACCGATGGGCGTCGGCGGCGTCTGCGGTACCTCGCTCGTGCTGATCGGCGCGCAGATGCTATGGGGCATGCCGCGGCCGTGGCTGCCCCGGTTCGCACGCCAACACGGCTTTCCGCGCCATTCGGTCGAAGATTTCGTGGCACGCATGAGCCCGATGTTCACGCGCCTGGAGCGCGTCTGCCGGCCGCGCTGGGAACAGATCACACGCAAGCCGTACAGCCATTTCAGTGGGCTCATTCTGATCCTGCTCGGCATCCTGCTCGCGCTGCCGATTCCGTTCACGAACTATCCGTTCGGCCTGCTCATTCTCGCCTTCGGCGTCGCCCTGATCGAACGCGACGGCGTGCTGCTCGCCCTGATGTGGGGCGCGACGATCGTATCGACCGCGATGGTCGGCAGTCTGAGCAGCGCGATGGTGTCGCTGGTCACGCACTTTTTCGGCTGAGCGGAACGGGCGTTTGCGCCGTCTTCCGGATCGCTGTCCTGCGGGTGGAATGCCGATGCGGAGCAGCGCCGCGTTCAGCGCGGGCGCGCGAGTCTCGCCATGCGCTGCGCGTCGGCCAGAATGCCGCGCAGCACGCGCAATTCGCGTTCGTCCGGCTGTGCCCGCAGGAACAGCTTGCGCAAGCGCAGCATGATGGTCTCGGGCGATCGCCCCTTGTGGAACTCGATGTCGTCGAGCGTCGTGGACAGGTGCTCGAAGAAGCCTTCCATCTGTCCCGCCGAAGCGGCCGGGTCGGTGCGGTGCGGCGCCGGAGCCGGCGGATTGCCGAGAAAACCAACGCGCAGTTCGTAGGCGAGGACCTGCACCGCCTGGGCCAGATTCAGCGAGCTGTAGTCCGGCGCGGCCGGTATGTGCACGGCGCCGTGGCACAGGGCGAGCTCGTCGTTTTCGAGCCCGGTGCGCTCGTTGCCGAACACCAGCGCGATCTCGTCGCCCGCCAGCGCGGCACCGTGCACCTGCGGCGCCACTTCGCGCGGGGTGAATTCCTGCAGCGCGACAGAGCGCTGGCGCGCGGTGGCGCCGTAGACGGCCCGGCAGTCGGCGATGGCACTGCGCAGGTCGGGCACGACGATGGCCTGGTCGAGCACCGTGTCGGCGCCGACCGCAAACGCGGTGGCCTCCGGATCCGGAAAGCGCTGCGGCGCCACGAGCACCAGCCGCGAGAAGCCCATGGTGCGGATCGCTCGCGCCGCGGCGCCGATATTGCCAGGCTGGGACGTGCGCACGAGGACGAAACGGACGCGCGCGGCGGGAACGGAGATGTCAGGCATGGCAAGTAGGCAGACGCGGGGCGGCGCCTGAGCATATCGGACGGCCACGAGAAACGAGTGCAGAGAAGCGAGAAACGGTTAATGGCGGCGAGGCAACGTCTCCCTCATTTCTCACTTCTCCACCCTCGTTTCCGCCCATCACCAGCAGCCTTTCTGGCCCTTCCCCTAGCCCTCTGCTACCCTTCGCGCCCCGCGCCGGCCCCGCCGCTGGCGACGCTCTTTCTTCAAGCCACCCGATCGGAGTTTTCATGCCCAGACCCGCCATCAATGTCGCGGTCCGCGCCGCCCGTGCCGCCGGCAATCTGATCGCGCGCAACATCAACCGGGTCGAAGGCCTGGCGGTACACGAGAAAGAGCGCATGGACTTCGTTTCCGAAGTCGACCGCATGGCCGAGCAGCTCATCATCCGCGACCTCAAGCGCGCCTATCCGGGCCATGCCTTTGTCGGCGAGGAAACCGGCGAACAGGGCCGCTCGCGCCAGACCTGGGTCATCGACCCGCTCGACGGCACGCACAATTTCCTGCGCGGTTTTCCGCATTTCTGCGTGTCGATCGCCATGCTCGACGCCGGCGACCCGATCTACGGCGTGATCTACGACCCGCTGCGCGACGAGACCTTTACCGCGAGCAAGGGCGACGGCGCCTTCCTCAACGAACGCCGCATCCGCGTCACCACCCGCGAAAGCGTGGCCGGCGCGCTGCTCTGCACCGGTTTCCCTTACCGCCAGCGCCGCCATCTCGACGCGCAGCTGGACATGACCAAGGCCCTGCTCGCCAGCGCCGAGGACATCCGCCGCACCGGCTCGGCCGCGCTGGACCTGGCCTACATCGCCTGCGGCCGCATCGACGGCTACTACGAGACCGGCCTGAAGGTCTGGGACATGGCCGCGGGCTGCCTGCTCGTGCGCGAAGCCGGCGGCCGCTACTGCGACATGGCCGGCCGTGACGGCATTCCAGAATCGGGCAACCTCGTCGCCGGCAATCACAAGGTCGTATTCGACATGGTCAACACCATCCAGCCAGTCCTGACGCCGGAGCTGCTGGCGCGCTGAAACCCGTCGCCTGCTTCCGCCGGTACCAGGCGCGAAGGGCAAGTCTGCCCGGAACCCGGCTCCGCTGACACTTCCGGCCCACTGCGCCCTCAGGCCTCAATGAACCTCAGCCTTTCAAGGCGGGCAGCAGGCAGCTCCGAACTTCCGTCAGTCCTCTTTATCTGGCCTTTCCCCCCGCGGCCCGCTATCCGCAGGCGCAATCTGTAGCTGGCGTTGTTCCGTCTGCGGCCAGCAGTTGCCCGCCGTATCGTTGATGCGGACCCAATAGCGCGTCGAGGTATAGAGCTCTCCATGCGCGTACCACGCCCAACCGCCATGGTTGCCGGCGGCATCGATGATGCCGTCGTGGAACTCGGCCATGCGCCAGCCCTTGCCGAACTCGGTGCGGCAGATCG